>JADGEY010000100.1 GCA_016744185.1 Emcibacteraceae bacterium
TTTCAAGCCACTAAAACCAAAAAAAATAGATTATCTCATCCTATATTTTATTCTTTTTTCCCTTAATGGATTATTAACATATAAAAATTATATAAAATTAATCTTTTTGCACATCTTCTAATAATAATTCTTTAGCTTGATTTAATTTAATCGCAAAATATTCTGTCCCGCCTTGATCAGGATGATTTTTTTGCATTAATCTTTTATATGAGCTGTTTATTTCATCAACTGTCGGAAAATCTTTTAACCCAAGAATATCAAGAGCTTCTTCACGCTCTATATTGCTTGAAAGCTTTGTTTTTTTTGCCACATAGCCCCATAGTCCTCCCTGCCAAGATAAAAAAGATATAACCGCTAAAATTGCAGCCACAGGAACGCTGCCCCTCATAAAAAAGATAAATCCAATAATTCCAAAAACAACAGAAATAGCTTTTTGAACATTACGTTTATTACTATGATTAAGAGATTGCAGGTAACTTGATGTCACAAAATACAGGATAATGAGTCCAATAATTAAAAATGGTATTTTCTTTCTCCTTCAAGTTTTATGAATTTTATATTATAGAATAATGGTGGGTTATTATGAAGCTTTTTCTATATGCGGCTTAACAGAAGACCTCTCCTGCCAATGGGGAATATTTAAATCATCCATCAAGCGCCTAATTTCTTGACGTGCCGCCACATGCGACATTGTTATTTTCACACCTTTTTGTGATGCCTTGAAGTCAACTAACGTAAGGCCTTTTGGAAAAAGTTCTCGGTAGATCACCCGTTCGCTAAGCCCTGCAATATAGCGAAAAGCGACCCTTTTTTGAAGTTCCGTTAAGGCATCATGAACCCGCTGTTTATTTTTAGCGTTAAGAGCCGAGGTGCGGTTTCTCATCACTGCCCAATCAATAACGCCCCTGTCCTTTAAAGTACGCTGTTTACGGGCTTCCCATACCATTTCGCTATAGAGGTTTAGTTTTTCAACTTTATAGGTATCGGCATCTACTTTTGCCAGTAAATCAAGGTCGACGAAACTGTCATTAATCGGAGTAAGCAAAGTATCCGCCGTCATATGAGCTATGCGAGAGAGATAAGTATCACTTCCGGGGCAATCAAATAAAATAACATCAACCGTTCCCCGTAGTTTTTCCACTAAACCATTAAAACGTACAAGATCTTGCGCCTCTATTTCATCTACCGTTCCCGTTTCTGTTTTTTGCAAGATATGAACTTCGGGCATTGAAAGCTTTAAGCCATGGGTTTTTGCGTAATTTTGCCTGTTTTCGAGGTATCTTCCTAAAGATTTTTGACGAGCATCTAAATCAATAACAGCAACTTTATAATCTGCTTTTAATAAACTAACAACAATATGCATAGCAGTAGTAGACTTACCCGACCCCCCTTTTTCGTTTCCAACAACAATTACATGTGTTTTCATGTTTATGAATTCCCTCTTTTTTAATACTTTAGAATATATTTCTAACTTTAAAGACAAATAAAATATACTTCTTTTTCACTTATAATTTTAGTATGATATGAAAAAATATGAAAAAGTACCAATTTAAAAGTAGGAAACTTAATTAACATGCTAAATTTATCTCCCACTAGATATAGTTTTTTTCATTTAATCAGGGATATTATTACTTGCCTGATAGGAATAAGCTTTTTACTGTTTATTTCGCATATTGGAATTATAAAAAGCCAAAATCTATTTACAGCAAAGACTTTAACAGAAGCTGATTTTATAAGCAGAAAAGAAATTCAAGAAAATAAGAACTTCTTTCCTTTATTTAACATAAGTGATGTTCGAAAAAATATTAAACCTGTTCCAAGAGCCTTCTTGCAGCATATCCCAAAAGAATCCTCTGTTATGAGTAAAAACAATAATTTAAAAAAATCATTTATTTCTATAATGCTCCCAAACATACTGCTATCAAATGACATGATTAAAGAAGATATGAAAATTCTAAAGGCAATATTTAAAGCAAAAAAATCATTAAAAAAGCTAAAAGCTTTCCATATTTTTTGGCTACGTCATAAATTTAAAGAATATAAGATTAAAGACAACGATTATAATGAGCTAAAAAGCCGTATGAATATTATCCCCCCTTCCCTAGCCTTAACGCAGGCGGCGATTGAAAGCGGCTGGGGAACGTCCCGTTTTGCTCGAGCAGGAAATGCGCTATATGGTGAATGGATTTGGCCTAAAAAAGGTCAGAATGACCTTGGTATCATTCCTAAAGGACGTGAAAGCGGTAAAACACATCAAATCAAAAAATTTGATAATATTTTTGCAGCGGTAAGATCATATATGCGCAACTTAAACACCCACCGTGCCTATAAGAAACTGCGCATTGCAAGAGAACAGTCCCTTGATGTAAATCCCATGATTAATAGCCTGACCTCTTATTCAGAAAAAGGCGAAGAATATGTTCACCTTGTTCACAACATCATCAAAACAAATAAATTTACAGATTTTGACAGCTCCAAACTTGAGTAAAACACCAAACTTGAGTAAAATAAGAGAATGACGCATAAATCTATAAAAATAATACGAACAATTAAAGAATTAAGGGAAGCCGTGACTTCATGGCGCAAAGAAGGTCAAACCATTGGTCTTATTCCAACAATGGGGGCATTACATCATGGTCATCTCTCTCTTGTTAAAGAAATAAAGCAGCATACAAGCCGCACTATCGCCAGCATTTTTGTTAATAAAAAACAATTTGGCCCTAACGAAGACTTTGACCTTTATCCCCGCACAGAAGAAGAGGATATAAAAAAACTACAATCTGCTGGCTGCGACCTTTTATATGCCCCTTCTATGGATGAAATTTACCCGACTGACTTTTCAAGCACTGTTTCTGTTGCTAAACTAACAGAGGGTCTGTGCGCCGCTGATCGGGAGCATTTTTTTGACGGCATAACGACCGTTGTTACAAAGCTTCTTCTGCAAGCCTTACCAGATGCCGCTATTTTTGGCGAAAAAGACTATCAACAGCTTGCAGTTATAAAACATCTCGTAAAAGACCTTGATATTCCAACCAAAATCATCGGCGCAAAACTTATTCGGGATAAAGATGGTCTTGCCTCTTCTTCTCGTAATCGGTATTTATCTACAGGTGAGCGCGTAACAGCAATAAAGCTCCATAAAATTTTAAATAAAATAGTTCAAAAATGCGAAGAAGAAGATAGCCCTGATTTAGATCAGATTCTGATCAATGCTAAACAAGAATTACTGTCAGAAGGCTTTGATGATGTTAAATATCTTGAAATTAGAGATGCTGAAACCTTAGAGACCATAACAAAAATAGACCACCCTGCCCGTGTCATTACCGCAGCAGTGGTCGGAAAGACACGCCTATTAGATAATATGGCAATTATACCACATAAAGGACTTGTTAATAAGAGATCAACTTAGGGTAATAGATGTTTTTATCAATAAAAACAAAGTCTTGCAATAGAGGTAATTATGCAACATTGTTGCTTTCTTGTTAAAATTTATAGATATATAATTTCTAAAATCCTGTTTTTGTTAAGTAGTTTTTATAACGTATTGAAGATATTAACCTAGCTATTAAACTGATAAGTAAAAGCACCCATTTACAAAAACAAGTAAAAAAGCAAAGTGAAACAACATAGTAATATAAAGCCCTCAAAAATCATTTTTTTCCTTAAAGCCCTCAAACATGCCAGAATCGCCACAGGAGTTCTTTAAGCTTTTAACCTCTCAATGCCATGTTTTTTAAATTCAGTTATATAAATTTATTTATTTTTGTGTTTTAATATTTCTTTTAGAATCAAAACAGCTAAACTTCTATGAAGAAATTTGATATTTATACATTGATCGTAAAAATAGGAGACAACATGTACCGAAAGCTATTTATCGTCGTTTTAACCACCAGCTTATTCGCTTGTTCAGATAATGACTTATCTTATTACCAATCTCATTTGGATGAGGCGAAAGATAAAGTACAGGAATGCGATGATCTCTTCAAAGAGGCAATCATCGCTCAAGATGTAGACGAATTAGAAACATTATCCGAAGATCTGGAGTGCAAAGCGGCGAGGAAGGCTCGCTCTGAATATCGCAGAGAGCTCGCACAGATGAAAAAGAAACAGCTTAGAGAGGAACAGCAAAAACAACTTGAGCTAGATAAACAGAAATTTATAACAGAATATAAGCGATATAAAAATGAATTTACTGATATGAAGTTTGAGCTTTTTTACGACATTAAGAAAGAATGTAATAGGTCATTTTATTCTGGACCCTCCGCTAAATGCAAGGCCTTTAAAGAGCTTCAGAAAACAAAATGGGACGCAGAAATCGGCATATTGATAGAAAAATACGATGGTGATAAGTTGGTAAAATTTAATAAAGAATGGTGCAGAGGACTTAAACACAATCAAGCTTATTGTGAAATTTCACACGATGCGGTTGAAAAACAACGAAAAGATAAAATCGAGTATTTTCTAGCAAACCGAGATATATTAAAAACAGTTTTCAACAAATGTCAGTCTAAATATAAAAAATTATGGAATTCAAGAGGTTTTGCTGCGGCTAGACAATATATTCAAACCTTCCAATGCAGCACCGTTTCTAAGGCAGCCGCAAAATTGAGAGTTTTTAATTTTTCCAAGCCCATTAGATAAGAGATTTGAAGCTCTATAGTAATATCCCTATAAAGCCTCCCTTCTGCCCCTCTTTTCTATGGCGATGATATTCGTCAACTCACTTACAAGAAAAGATTTTATATTTTCTACATTACTCAAGATGAATTTATGTTCATATTAAAAATTACAGATGTGAAATCAAAACCAAAAATATTGAATGTAGATCCTAGGGGATTTAGCAAAAGGAGAATATAAGATTTCCTATGTTGAAAATACCTTACTTGCTGCCAACAACTTAGCACCATCAATTAAAATTGTTTTTGAGTTTTCACGAATGTAATATTTGCCATCAATGCTTGATAGTTCATTTTGCTTAACTATTGTAATTCTGACAATGGACATTGTTTTATAGGTAATACAATCAATTTTTGATAATATATTAGATTTTAACGGATCAGACATCCCTGATGAGCTTACTGAAGCGAGAATTTTATCCATATAAGCTTCCAAGTCATAGCCTAAATTAGAAACTTCTCTGTCCACACCTACCACGTAATGATTACCAATTTTAATTGGCTCTATATTATCAATTTCTGAAATTTTTTCAGAATCATTTTTTGTATCAGCAACACCAATAAAGATATATCCATCCATTTCAGGTGATACATTTGCTATTCCTACTATAATCTCTCCTAGTTTTAAAAGTAGCTTTGCGTTTAGATCTCGGCTTCCAACAAGACTGCACAAACCTTGTTTATATTCATACCTAGATGTTTCAATTTTTGAACGACTTATTGCATTCTCAAAATCAAGAGAAACCCCAGCACCATGCCCCGTTTCTTTCAGGGTAGATTCACTAAAGTATTTTTGAATTAGCCCAATGGTTCCATCAATATTTTTGATTCTATTTTCAATTGTTGCATAACTTCCAGACGATTTTAAATCTCCTTGTAAGCTATCTAGAGCCTTCATTATAGCTGTAGAATCATGTGGTTTTTTTTCGTCTTGTATAACTAATTTATGAAATGCCATAAAAACAGTATAAAATGAAGAAGTCGTCTTGTTACCAGAATCTGGATTTACAGTGTTTCTAAATGTATATGGTGCGTCATTGTAATCAGTTATAACTCCAATTAATACAGATAAAGTAATGTTAATCTCACTTTTTAATTTTTCAACTCCATATAAGGAAATGCTTCTTTTTAATTGGATTGAATCAGTTGTGGTAGAATCATAGTAATTATCTAGTAGTTTTTTATTGAACGCAATTGGTTGCCCGCTCGCTATAGAGGCACATAAATCCACAATAATTTCTTCATCTTCGCTATCTCTTAAGTTTGCAAAGTTTAAGATACCCTGATTAACCCAGAAAATTTTTTCAACTATAACTTGGTATCCAAGGTCATGTCTATTTGAATTAACACTAATTTGAGGCATATCTGTCAATGACAAAAGTGTTTTTGAAACATCACCACGAATTTCAGAACTTATTTCCCTTACAAGGGTAGTAAAATCATCGATCGTTCCAGCTTGTCGTCTTTCTTGGTTGCTTAATTGTCGTCCCCCAGAATTAATTCGACCAAAAATATCTGTTATTTCAAATTCACTTTGAGATGTAAATTGCGTTACAGCTAATTGATAGTCTAAAAATTCACTACATTTTTCAGGGGTTAAAAATTCGTTATCCTCATGAGTAACTGGAACAAACATGCCTTTATCCGCCATGATTTTTGCAGTTGCAAACTGTGTTATATCAAAGTACTTATTTTCCAATGAGAGCTTATTCTCTATAAAAGAAAAAATAGCATTCAATCGCTGCACACCATCCATTATTTCGTAAATAAGTTTTACGCCATCATCTGTTTTTGCCAATAATATCAAAGGAATAGGGTAGTTTTTTGTTAAACTATCTATCAGTCCTTGTTTTTCTTCAAGTGACCACACAAGTTTTCTTTGATATTTTCTATTAACAATTAATTTCTCTTCCCTATATAACCTATATAAAGATTGGATACTCATTCCGTGCGGTTGGATGCTCATAATAAAAATATTTGCTTTCAGTTAAATAATGTTTATCTACATTATAACACCAGTTTATTTATTTCATACAATATTGTAATAATATTTAGTTATTGCAATTAACCAATACGTTAAAGAGATAAAAACCTAATATGCAACGCCGCAATCGTTATATGGTGGATTTAATGAGTCCTGATCCTAGAAATTGAATGACGCGGCAAACTGGCAAAGAAAAATCAACCTCAACATCAATATCTTCACGATTATAGTCACAGGTGGCGTTAAAAAGCCGAATAGAACGACCATCGTCAAGCTGACCGTGCATAAAACCGACCTTACAAACTTCATTAATATTTTCAGGTACGGCTAATGGTTCGGTAATACCCCCATTTTTAGAGGGAGTTTTAAGTAGAGCAGGTTTAAGCCGCATATTTCATGTGCTGCTCAAGTTTT
>JADGEY010000101.1 GCA_016744185.1 Emcibacteraceae bacterium
TAGTCATTATAATGTCTCCAAATTTACGTTTGGATACACCTTAACAGACTGTCCAGTTTTTTAGGACCACCTTATTATTTGAAACGACCTTAAAAACATACCATGGACTAGAATTAATCGGTTTAGTTTCAGATTAATGCTCAGTGATAAATTTGATTATTTCTTCCATGGGCGGTCGAGTTCCGGCAATCCTGAGACAGCTCACCATAGGCTTTGACGGGAAACAAATTCTATTAGCATTCGTAAGTTTCTGCTTTTATCCAGAATTTAAATTCTGTTCCTATATTAAGCTTGCTTTTAACTGTTATCTTTCCCCCCAGCAGTTCAACTAGCTTTTTAGTAACCGTCAAACCAAGTCCCGTACCGCCATACTCCCGCGTAATAGTGTTATCAGCCTGCGTAAAAGGATCAAATATGATTTTCTTGAGCTTTTCTTGTGGAATACCAATACCTGTATCTTTAACGATGAAAACAATCCCTAACCTTGGGTCTTTATAAATTGAAATTGTGATAGTACCTGCCTTTGTAAATTTACAAGCATTGCTGATTAAATTAATAAGGCATTGAGATAGTTTTGTTTTGTCTGTCTTTATAAAAACACTGCCAAGCTCTATATCAACTATAATATTATTATCATTTTTATGGGCAATCACATTACACATTGCAACAGATGAAGAGACTAGGTTATTTAAACTCACATCTTCTAATAATAAGCTCTCTTTACCTGACTCCATTTTAGAAATATCAAGAACATTATTTATTAAATTAAGCAAATGTTCCGCCGCTTTATTAATTCTTTCTGTATCTTTAATTTCTGGCACCTTTCCTTCTTCATGATCCATAATCATAAGGTCACAATATCCAATAATAGCATTTAAAGGCGTTCTAAATTCATGTGAAACTGTGGCTAAAAAATTCGATTTTGCTGTGCTTGCCTCTTCAAGCTCTCTTGTATTTTCATGTACATAAAGATAGTAAGTATTTAATTGATTAAGCATATTTTCAAAGCTAAAGAACAGATCGCTTATCTCGTCTCTCTCTAACATACTATCTTGTTGATGTTTTTTAAATTCATTCGCTGGGATAACGACTTGCTCTCCTTTATTATCCGCAACCTTACGTGCAACTTTAGATAACAGAGAAATAGTAGATATTTTTTTTTGAATAACAACGAAAAGAGTAAAAACAATTGTAACAACACTGGCTAAAGACGCTAAAAACTCTACCCAAATCAAATTAAGCAGCATTTCACGTAAACCCAGCAATGAAAAACCGACATGCACCGTACCAAATTTTACTTTTGATTTCTCTAATGGAGAAGTCGCAGCCTTAACATTTGTTAAAGGAGCAATATCATCCTCTAACGGAGAGATTTTTTTCTGCCAAACATCCATAGAAAAATTAACAAGTCCCGCCTCTTTTAAATTCAAAATGGAAACAACCCCTGAGTATTTATTTTTAAGGCTTTTATATAATTTAATATTTTTTTGATAATATTTTTGGTCAGAAGCCTCCAAAACCTTACCATTTCGGTCCATAATGATAACATATTGTACCCCTGGCTGATTTAAATTAGCTTTAATCTGCTGCTTTAATAAAATACTATCCTCTGTAAGAATGGGAAAATAACTATCATTTGCCAAATTTTGAACTATTGCATCCCCTCGGTTTTGAAGTTGGTCAACCATTTTTTGCATAAAGAAATTTAAAAATACAACACTTACTAAACCACTAACGGTTACCACAGTCACAGTAATCAAAATCAGAACTTTTATCCTTAAGCTTAACTCATAAGCTGGAAAAATGTTCATTACTACTGCTTTAACAAACATTTATATCTCCTTATTTTTTATCTAAAACAAGATGGATAAGAGAACCCGTTTTCTTATTAAAACTTGTCTGTGCCTCAATAGGGAAATAATTTTTAAGAAGGGCAAGAATATCTTGGGTTTTTTCCTGGCAAAGAAGCACCCCATATTTAAAGCCAACAGCATAATAATTAGCTTCTACCGAATATAAAAATCCAACTTTTGTTAAAGCTGAAGAATATACAAGGCTAGGAATATTATTTTCTATTAAAATGCGGGTTATATATTGATATGAATCCCTAGTAATAATCGTTTTGCTTGGTAAAAACATCACAGGATGACCAAGCTTTGTTACGGTGCGCAGGGCTTTTGGAATATCTTTTGGAGAAAAAACCTTAATAAAACTAACCCGAAGAGCGAGCTTCTTTGCACCTTGACGAATCTGAGCTTTAGAGGAAGGCAACAATTTCTCATCATGTAGAATAACAACCTCTTTAAATTCTCTTAAAAGAGACTTAAAATAACGCAATCTTAACTCGTAAGAAATATCCATATTTATTTCAATTAAATTATTTTCTTTAATTTTATCCTTTGCCGTTAGCCCAACCATTCCATAAGCAACCAACGTTCTTAATTTTTCTGTTTGAGCAATGATCGTTGCAGGACCTCCTAATGTAATAAGCAGCGGCGGTGAATTTAAATCTGATTTAATTTCTTTTTGAATAGATTTCATATAGAAAGGTACGTGTTTTGAACTTCCATCCATATCATAATGAATAATATATGCATTTGGCTTGCAGCTTTGGTTTATTCCTTTAATAAAATCATTTGTTTTAGGGTTCGATTTTGTATTCAATATAATAATCTTTTTAAAAGACCGTTGTTTATTATTTTGCGCGTAAACTTTGCTGTCTAGCAGACCTATAGGAAAGAGGAAGAATATAAGAACTCCTCTTAACATTATGAAATAATAATTTAAAATAACCTTTTTTAACAAACCCTAGTTCCAAACAATATTTTTAAAATTCTATTTTTAATCCAAACGCATGGCTTGCTGACGAACGTAAGCCATTTTTATCAAGTGCGATTTTGATCCCATAATACCCATAGACATTTGAACTTGATTTCCATTTCAAACTGAATGCCAAATCATTATTATGATTTCCTATCTGATTTTTATGAGAAATTTCTGCACTGCCGATAATGTCAGCCGATAATGACAAAAGGCTTGTTCCATGCTTAAAATATACCTCTGCCCCAATTGCATAATCAATCTCATTTTGCCCAAGAGAGCTTGAATTTACTTCATAGCCAATATTCCCATGTACAGAGACACCACCATTCGAAAAAGGAATATTATAAGCCCCAATGACCATTGGTTTAATGCCTAAACGTTTAATGCCTTGCAAGTTCCGCTCATTGCCTGTTGGTAGCCTTAAATCAAGCAAAGCCGTTAATTTGAGCTGATTATAGTCTAGCATTTGATATTTAGCTCTTAAATAAACGTCCCCTAGGCCAAAAAATGATCCTTGAATAGAAGAAGAAGGAGCATCCCCATTCTTTCCTTCTGGATCAAACGCATGCAACGTCCCAGAAAAATATTTTTTACTTTCATGATTCACAACCTCCGCCCTAGATTTTAGGTTAATATCTGTTGTAACAAAAGGAAAAAGCAAGCTTAATTCGAGGTTATCTGTAATGCCGTAACTCCCATATAATGAGAATGTATGACTGCTAAGATCAATTTTTGTTTTCACCCGTACAATATCTCTCTTAAATTTATAACAGGCTCCGGGCGGCCCTCCAATACAGATCTCAGGACCTGAGCCATCATGACCCAAATGACGAAGGTCGGCAACCATACTATCCAGTCTATTCCCGTCAAAATAAATGAATTTTGTATAATCATATGAGAGACCGAGACTTATTCTCCCTTCACCAAGCGTTCCTGCACCTTCTGTAAAAACGCCTCCTTGGGCAACGGGGCTGACAATAAAATCACCGGAAAATTCATCTAAGGTAAAATGCATTGCACTTCCCGTATTGGAGGCAACTACATTCACTTTTTCTATTGCCTGAATAAGTCCTGATATTCTTTTTAATGATTCTGGCATAAAATGAGCGGCATGACTAAGTCCATAAGAGGCTGTCATAAGCTGTATTCCATCGCCTCCATAAAGGCTTGAAATCAAACCGACTAATGAGCCATCATTTTTCTTGGGTAGGCTATGATCATCATCGTCACTCGCATAAAGGCTCTGGGGCATTAAAAATAAAGCCCATAAAAAAGAGTTTCTAATGATAATGTTTTTTTTTCCAACACTCATAATTTATACTTTCTGATCTTGTCTAAATTAATCAAAAATAATTCTAAAGGGTGGCAGCCATATAATAGCCGTTGTCCCCACATTTAATTCACTTTTCAATGTAAATACCCCCCCATGCATTTCAATCAATGCGTTGACCAAAGGAAGCCCAAGTCCCGTTCCTTCGTAAGACCTGTTCAGTCCGCTTTCTACTTGTGCAAATGGCTCCAAAACTTTGATAATATTTTCAGGGGATATCCCAATGCCAGTATCCTGAAAAGTTAATGTAAGGCCTTTTTCCAAGCAACATTCTAAAATGATCTTTATTTTCCCTCTGTGAGGAGTAAATTTAAGAGCGTTAGAGAGAAGATTAAGAATAATTTGTTTAAAGCGTCTTTTGTCAATTTTAAGATCAACAGATTTTAACCATCTACAATCATTATCAATTTTAAGATCAACAGATTCTAAACATTGACAGTCCATTTCAAGGTTAATTTCTTTTTCGTCAAAAGAATGCTGTAAAATAGACAATGCTGAACCAATTAATTTTTGTAAATTTACCTCATCTTCTACAAGCTCTATATCCTGTGCTTCAATCTTTGAAAGATCTAAAATATCATTAATAATACTTAATAAATGAATAGCTGAATCATTGATGTCTTTTGAATATTCAGTAACACGATCTTTTGTATTTTCCCCAAAGATACCAGAATACATAATTTCTGAAAAACCAATAATAGCATTTAAGGGGGTTCTCAGCTCATGGCTCATATTTGCAAGAAATTCACTTTTCGTTTGGCTTGCAATCTCAGCCACGTCCTTTGCCAGCCTTAGCTCTTTTTCAATTTTCTGATTATTTACAATCTCTACTTTAAGCTCTGAAATTGTTTTTTCTAATTCAAATGTTTTAACATTAATAATTGTTTCTTGTTTACTATTTATTTCCATAATTTCTTCTTGAAGAAATTTTTGAACAAGTAAATTTTGCGCCCGAGAGATAGCGACAGGAAAAATAATAGGCTTTGTAATATAATCATTTGCCCCTTTATTAAACGCCTTTAAAATACTATCTTTGTCAACTTTTGCTGTTGCAACAATCACAGGTAATTTCCATAAGGGATATTCTTTTCTAATGATATCGAGCACATCATACCCACTCATATTGGGCATCATCAAGTCTAAGAAAACTAAATCAACTTTTTTATTTTGAATAACCTCAAGAGCTTCTTTTCCGCTTTCAACATTAATTGTATTTATATTTTTTCTGCCAAGCCAGCGGCACAAAATATCTCTATTATCCAAATTATCATCAACAACAAGAACAACAGAGTTTTTATATTTTTCATTCTGTTCAATTTTTAATTTAATCTGATTAATAATCCCAACCTCCTTAAAACACATACTTATATAAAGTCATGGTAACCAATAGCTACTAAAACATTATCGAGTAAAAATAACATTAACATCTCTTTTTTAAAATTTAAAACTTCCTACATTTCTCTTAATGAATGCCTCTATTTGTCATTAAATATGTCGCAAAACTTGCAAGCCAGTGACTGCCAGAATAATGCTCATCCGTGATAGAGTTCAAACCATTATTAGCATGAATTTTAGCAGCCTTAAGCAAAGATGCTTTACGTTGGTCATTTTTTGGCAAAGCCTCCGCAATATTTTTCAAAGCCCAAGCACGAGAAATATTAACCCCATAAAGATGCACAAGTCGCCCGTCTGTTTGGCTTTTAACCAATCCAATATTAAGCCAGTTTTCAGAACCATCTTTAGGAATTACCGGAAGAAATTTTGACAGCCATTTTGCGAAATCTTTAGAATTCATAGTGCGGCGCATTAAATCAGCCTGCATTAAACAAGGCGACAGAAAATCTTCGCCTGATGGCTCATAAGACATCGGGCAATCCATGTCCTTTTCATAAAAATCAGAAATACGAGCAAGAAGTAATTTTTCAAACCCAACATCTTTAACGGTGCGAGCATAATCTAAAAACAATCCAAAAGCAAAAGCTGATTGTTTATGAGTTCCGACCCGTACAGGATAGATAAGTTTAGGCAGCCACTCTTTGGTGTCACGAACAAATAGATCGCCAATAGGTTTTAAATGTTTAAGCCATTCATTGCCTTTTGGATCATTCCACTGGGTTAATTCTGCGATTAATTGTAAATACCATGCCCGACCATAAGGGCGTTCATAAAGAACCCGCTTTGCCTCCGTAAAATAACGCAGTTCCCCCGCCATTTTTTCTGCTGTAATATTTTGATCCAGCCGTGCGATAATTTCTTTTCTATTGCTTAAATCAGGCATAACATGCAGCAATCTTACCAACAGCCAATGCCCATGAACCGAAGAATGCCAATCTAAACAACCATAAAAAACAGGATGCATTTCACTTGGAGTATGGCGCATATGTTCTTCTTTTTCTGCATAATGCGCTAATGAATTTGGGTATTCACGATTAATACAATCTAAAGCAAGGCGGCTAAAGCTTAAAGCTTGTTTTTCAGTAATATCAAGGTTATTAGTCTCTTGCGAAAATGAAATTTTTGGATAAGCTATAACAATTATTATTGTAATTATTTTACTTAGAATTTTCATATTTATCCCTCCTATATGATTATGACAAATCTTTATTATCTCAATAATATGAGTAAAACTCTTGAAATTCTAATTATTTTTTATGAATTCTTCATAAAAACTCTAAAATATAAAACTTAACATTCATATTAGATGCATTATGTATGACTAATAAATTGATTTATAATATTTATTCATTATAGCAGACCCTTAATATAAAATTAATACGAGTATTAATTTTATATTCATATTTCATCTTTTAAGTAGTAATATATTTAT
>JADGEY010000102.1 GCA_016744185.1 Emcibacteraceae bacterium
CACTATTTTTTTTTTTTTTTTTCTTCTTCGGCAAATAAGATTTTTCTAGATCCTGATCACTATAAAATTCACTAATAAGGCTTTCTTCTACATCATTTATCTTCGTCTGGCTTTGGTTTGAAACACTATTTAGAACAACGAAAAAAGCAATAATAATTAAATAAAGAGAAATAAAGGTTCCCGTTGTAGAATCTGCATTATTTTTACCCGCAAAAGACCTTGTTTCGAAATCAAAGTTCGTACCACTAATCCTAGATAGGCTGGCAGTTTCTTGCTCCTGTTCTTCCACGCTATCGCTGGCAGCGTGATTATCTTCTGGTAGTTCTTTTGAATCTTTTTCCATTTTATTTGAACAACTTAAATGCCTATTAACGTCAATTATTTTAACAGGTTCATATTAAATATTAATCCTATTACTTAGAGTATCGCTTTTTAAACTTATGTTCAATCACCCACTAAAATATTTTGATAAATAATAATTAATCAAAACTATTAAGAAGATCATCAATAGTACTTTGATCATTTGCAGTAGTAGAAAGCTGCGGTCCATCTAATAATTCTTTATGATGACGTTCATCATCGCTTAAATGATTATCTTCATCTTCATCTGCATCATCGATAGATTTAGAAAGATCAGATAATTTAGTCTCTAAATATTTTAATGTTTCAACAACTTTACTAACCCGCTGCCCTGTTATATCTTGAAAAGAGGAGGCTTCAAATATTTTCATAACAGCCTGTTCTAACTTTTCTTTAAGTTCACCCTCTAATTGCTCTGCAACAGCAGAAACTTCTTCTGCCGCATCCATAATTGCATCCGCTGCAACAGCCGTTGCCTCGACCACTTCATCAAGATGATTTGATGCATTAGGCAATCTCTCTTCACTAAGATGTTTAGGACGGATATGGGAAATTTCCATCTTTGTTTTTTCAATGAATTGAAGAAGTTCTCTGAGTTCCTCTTGAAAATGAAGTTCTGCTAAAGCCGCCTCTCCTTTTACAGAAGATAAAACTTCGCCAACAATTTCTCCTATTTTATCTACAGCAACAGTATCGTTAAATTTTTCTTTAACAGAGGACATTCTTTCATCTAGTGACTTTGCAATTTGACCCATCATATACCTACTGTAATTATTATAATTATACTATAAATGAAGAATAATATTTAATCATTAATGCCCCGTTAAAATAATAATATAAGGAGCAAGAATAAGGACGCAGTAATAAGTTTTTATTATTTATCCATTAATGATTGGCATTTTACGGCGGTTAATAAGTTCTGTTGTTAATTTTTCAGCAACAGCAGGGTCAACATTTTCCAAAATTTTAGCCGTTATTTTTTCTTTCATTTTTTCAACAAGTGAAATTTGAATTTCAATGTTAAGTTTCTGAAAAATAAGGGCTGCTTTTTTAGGCTTCATAGAAGAAAAAGTTTTCACAAGGCTTTGTATCTGCTTTAATGAACGCTCATCATGGGTTTTAACAAGAGCTGCTATTTGATTTTCTATTTTTTTTAAACTTTCAATTTTTGTATTAATTTTTTCTTCTAATACATTAAGCGTTTTTTCTCTTAAATTCATTTCAGAAGCTCTTGCATCTAATGCTTCTCTTCTCTCTTTTAATTTAAACAAAACCTTCAAGCTAGAACGCGTCCACGTTGTTTGCGAAGGCCGAGCAGCATCTTGCTCCGCATTACTAGAAGAAGCATCTGACGCATCTTTAGCTGTTTTATCCGCCTCATTTTCCTTTGTATTATTTTCTTGTGCAATGACAGATGAAATTCCAAATGAAAAATTATATATTTTCACCCCTGCCAGCAAAGCAATAGTGATCATAATCACTGAGAAAGCACGATTTCTTCTTACTTTTTTATTTTTCACTTTATCACCCTTTTAAAGCCTCATAAAATCGGACATTTGACATATTTATTTTTCCCACACTCATTCTATCAGCGTATAGATTTTAGAGTTTCTCTTATTTCTTTATCTGTTGATATTTCATCAAAGTTAGAGGTCTTATTTTGTTTATTACCCTTCGAAGGAATTAATCCTTTCTCAATTCTAGAGGCTAAGTTTTCCCCTGTTTCTGTTACAAATGATAACTCATCTAACATTGTTTGGGCATCTTTAATTTTTGACGATAAACGTCCCTCTTCTTTTTGAACAGTCTCTTTCAACGTTGCTACTGAATGCTGTGATGCTGTAATGACCTGATTTAATTTTCCAATCATATTTGCCATTTCCGCAGATGCATTTTGGAAATTTTTAAGCCTTGTATTTAAGCGGATAGCATAAATAAGCAAAATAATAATTAAAAAGATTAGCACCCCATCAAAAACAAGATTAATCATCAAGCATCGCCTCCTTTGCATCTAAAACTTCATCAATTTTAACAGCAACATACCGCCCTGCTTTACCCACCTTACCTCTTAGCATATTGATTTCTCCACACCGGAAATAAATATCGCCATCAACAACAGTATCAAGCATTAACGTCTGCCCGACTTCCATTCCCATCGCTTCGCCTAATGTCATTATTTGTTCGTCCAGCACAGCTTCGATAGGAACTTTTGTTAATAATAATTCTTTTGCTAAATGTTCTTCCCAAATTGAATCTCTACCAAACTTTTCTCCCATATAACGCTGCAATAACAATTCTCGAATAGGTTCAATAGTCGCATAGGGAAGCACCAGTTCCATTTTGCCACCTCTATCTTCCATATCAGCACGCATTTTAATAAGAAGAGCGGCATTACTCGGCTGGGCAATCGTTGCGAATCTTGGGTTTGTTTCTAATCGGTCTAATACGAAAGTTACTTTACTAAGAGGTTCAAAAGCTTCAATTAAATCAAAAAGCATAACATCGAGCATTTGCGAAACAAGTGTATGTTCAATCGTTGTATAGGGACGGCCTTCTATTCTCATAGGTGCTGTCCCGCGCCGCCCTCCAAGAAGAGCATCGACAACAGAATAAATTAAATTACTGTCAATTGTTATTAATCCGTGATTATCCCATTCCTCAGCCTTAAACACAGCGAGCATTGCAGGCAGGGGAATAGAATTTAAATAATCACCAAAACGGATAGAAGTCATACTATCAATAGAAACTTCAAAATTATCGGATGTAAAATTACGAAGCGAAGTTGATATCATACGAACATAACGATCAAAAATAATATCCAGCATTGGCAAACGTTCATAGGCGACAAGACCGCTATTTATAAGGGCCTGAATACCCGTCGTTGCCCGATCGTCACCACCATCACCATCAAAGCCAAGCAGACTATCAATTTCATCTTGCGCCAACACACGATCTGACCCCATCATGGCAGCCATTTCGTCATCATCATCGCTCTCAAGAGCCTCTAATGCTTCATCAGAATCATCTCCAGCCATTGCTGCCCATTCAGCCGCTACGGCATCATCATCAATATCTTCTTCATCTGACATTTACGTTCTAACTTGCTTTAAAAATTATTTGTCATTAAAATTGGGGAAAATTTATTTTACCCTGTAACTTGCATTTGTTGTAATAAAACTTCTTTTACTCGAATAGGGTAGACCGCTTGGTTAACTCTTGTTAAAAGCTCATCTTTCAGCCTAAGACTGCCCGCTGATCCGTTCATATCTTCTAATCTCATTTCCCGAAGGAATGTTTGAAAACGGTCAATAATTCGGGGAAGTTTTTTTTCAAGTTCTACCATTGAGCTTTGTTTATCAACTTCTAAAGAAATTGTAATTTTCATAAATTTTCCCCCGCCAGAAGCAGAGTTTAAATTTACAACCATTGGGTCTAAATGGTAGAATAATAATTCGGTAGCCTCTTCTGGTTCAGCACCCTCTTCTTCTGCCTGTTCATCCCCTGATGCCACGGCATGATTATCCCCCCCCAATAACATAAAAGCTGCGCCGCCACCGCCAAAAACTAAAATTAAGACAACAACAGCCATTATAATTTTTTTGCCGCTAAATTTCTTTTTAGAAAGTCCATCAGCTATACCGTCTTCTTCTGAATCCTTTAATTCATCGCTCATATTCATTGACCTTATTAAATGAATTTAACTTAACGGGTTAATTTTATATGAAGAATATTAATAACTCGTTAGTAATTTCAAAATTATGGTTAATATAACAGAGCCATTAAGTAATTCAAATCTAAAATTACTATTCTACTGATGCGCCCCTAGGTTTATAGACACCTTGTAAGTTATAAATTAGGGGTACATCACTTTTCTTCTGTTAGTTTTTAAATAATATGATTGTAAATTATTAAATTTTTTAAAAACTTAAATTCATGTCCCAAATTACAATAATTTGATAAGTTGAGTAACAATGAAAAACCTACCTTAAAAAACCTTCTTGTTTCATCTGATACCAGAGCTTTCTAGCACTATAAATCCTGTGGGTAGCATCGAAAACACGCTCAATTTCAGGCTTCAGAGCCTCATCACGCTTTACCCGACTTGATCGTTTATTCGGATCATTCTGCTTAGCAATATGAAGATGATAAGTGGAGGGGGCGCACTGCCCCCCATTTTACTAGATATTGACTTAATGGCTGACCACCGTGAAGAGTATTCTTCTTCATGTTCCAATACCATCCGCACGGCACGCGTGCGTACTTCTGGTGAAAATCTGTTCTTTCTTTGCTCATAATGACTCCTTATACTATGGAAGTGGAGCTTCCGACAATCCCAGAGCGGTTCAATACAGCGATTTAATGCAACTGCATCTCAATTTGTTTTGTATAATAATTGTTACATTGCACTAATATCTTTGATGAAACTATCAATAACATCTTTTAATTCTCTGCTATTATCATTTAAGGCACGAGAGGAATGAAGTACTTCTTCCGAAGTTTTAAGTGTACTACTGCTTCCTGTCTGGACATTTTCCATTTCACTTGAAACATTTTCAGTTCCTTGAGCCGCTTCCTGAACATTCTTTGAAATTTCCTGTGTTGCGATTCCTTGCTCTGATACAGCAGAACTAACATTTTCTGTAATTTCAGAATTCTGATGAATAACATCTCGAATTTGGTTAATTGCATTGACGACCTGAGTGCTAATATTCTGAAGGTCAGAAATATGTGATGCAATGTTGCTCGTGGCAGAAGCTGTTTGATTCGCCAGTGCCTTTACTTCTGATGCTACAACTGCAAAACCTTTACCGCTTTCACCCGCTCTTGCAGCTTCAATCGTTGCATTTAAGGCGAGAAGATTTGTTTGTTCTGCAATTTCTTGGATTAAATTAACAACATCACCAATTGCACTAGATGATTTAGCAAGCTCTTCTGCTGTCTGCATTGTTTTATTAATTGTGCCAATGGCTTCTTCTGTTATTTCAGTAGAATGGGTCATTTGACGTGCAATTTCATGAATAGAAGCTGACATTTCTTCTGTTGCTGTGGCAACAGTTTGTACATTAGCAGAGGTTTCAACAGCAGAATTTGCTGCATTAGCACTTTGTCCTTCTGTATTTCTTGCAATTTCGGACATATTGTTAGAAGTATTTGCTAAACTTGAAATAGATTCAGTCATTGTTTCAATATTTTGACTGATCTGTTTATTAAAATCAGCAACACGCATTTCTAATTTTTCTGTGCGGCATTTTCTAGCTTCCGTTTCTTGTAGACCTCTTTGGCGCTCCGCTTCTTTTACAGCTTCTTCATTCTTTCGAGCTTCTTCTGCTTGCGATAGGCGTTCTGTTTCAGCTTTTTTTGCTTCTGCTTCTAATGCGATACGTTTTTTCGCACCTAACCTTAAACCATCTAATGCAGAGGCAATGGTTCCTAACTCATCCGCACGGTCTTGTCCTTGAACTTCTTCATCATAATTTCCAGAAGAAATATCAACAACTGATGTCTCTAAAACACTTAAAGGTACGGTAATACTTTTAATGATGAAAAATGATATGACTGAAACGGCTGCTAAAATAAGAAGAGATATGATGCTTACAATAGTCATTGTAGAGGATTGTACTTCTTGCATTTCAGCAGAGCTTCTTTCTAAGATTTCATCAGAATGCTTTAAAAAAACCATTAAATGTGGCTCAATTTTTTTATAAACATTGCCTAGTTTATCTGATGAACTCTGAAGGAGCATATATGTTTTAATGTATGTTTGAAAAGTGTTGATATAATTATCTAGCTTTGTATTTAATTCTGCTTTTATTTTTGAACTATAATTTATTCTTGCAAGCAAAATTTTAAACTCACTTTGTCTCTCTAAGATATTTTTCTCATATTTCATATCTTTTCTGAGCATGTAATCTTTTTCATGGCGGCGCATCATTAATACTTTAACTAACAGCTCTTTATTATTAGAAAGGCTATTTAAAGTACTTTCAAGGCTTTTAATAGCCTTTCTAAGCTGACCTTCTAGCCCGTGATTTTCTGTTAAGCCCATTTGTACGAGCAAGTCTTTAACAAAGACAAATTGTATAGCATGTTCTTCTGATAGGGTTTGAACGTTTTTTATGTCTTCTAATATTACCTTATCAGTAGTATATTGAGAGGCTTTTGTTAAAGATTCTCGCATTCCATTACTATGGTTTTTATAGAGATTTAGATATTTTTCATCTTTTCGGAGAAAAAAATCTTTTTCCGCACGCCGCATATTAAGTGCAGAAATATTAACATCTTGAACAGTTAATTCTAAATGCGCACCATTTGAATATGCTGTTTCTGCTTCTGTAATAGAATCTAGTTTTACTGAAATAATTCCAAAAATTGAAATAATCCCAACCAATGCGATGACGGAAAGGGTGACGATACGCTTTCCAATACTTAAATTGTTAATACTCATACTTATACTCATGTTTTT
>JADGEY010000103.1 GCA_016744185.1 Emcibacteraceae bacterium
TAATCTTTCTCTTACATAAATCTCTATAATTCTATAGCATAGATAGTATAGATTGACTACTAGGAGAAATCATATGCTAATTCAAACGGAGAAAAAGACTGATATAGCTGCTGTGCATGCAGTTAATATTTCAGCCTTTGAAACGCCCGCAGAGGCTAAGCTTGTTAATGTTCTACGCAAGCAAGCACAGAGTTTCATTTCGCTAGTCGCCAGAAAAAATGGACGAATTGTTGGTCACATCATGTTTTCACCGGTTTCTTTGTCAGGACATCCTAATCTTAAAATTATGGCACTAGCCCCTATGGCAGTTGCGCCAGAACATCAGGGCAAAACTATCGGTACAGCCCTTATCCAAAAAGGCATTGAACAGTGCAAGCAGCAGGGGGGTTTCTGCCCTTATTGTTCTAGGGCACCCTGAATATTACCCTCGTTTTGGCTTCTTACCTTCTTCTCAATTCGGAATTGATTCTAAATATGAAGTACCAGAAGAAATATTTATGGCAATGGAACTACATCCAAAGTCTCTAAGCGGAAAAACGGGTAGGATAATATATCCAGCTGCGTTTGAAGATCTATAGTAATGCAGAAAACCCTCTGATTACTTAATAAAATAAAAGGCAGCTCTAAATGAAAGCTATCATTATTAATGATCAAATGAGATTGATCCAAACAAAAATAAAAACCCCAAAGCCTTGGGGCGATGAATTACTGATTAAAGTTGAATATGCAGGAATTTGCCGCCCCGACATTATGCAGCGAAAAGGGCTTTACCCCGCACCAGAAAAAACCCCCCTCTATGCTAAAAATATTCCAGGGCTTGAAATATCTGGAGAGATTGTCGCTATGTGGGATAAAATACCCTGCTCTGATTTTCATATAGGACAAAAAATATGCGCCCTTGCCACCGCGGGTGGATATGCAGAATATATTTGCGTTAAAGCAGCGCAAAGCCTTTCCATTCCAGAAGGTCTCTCAATGGCAGAAGCAGCCTCGCTTCCAGAAAGCTACTTTACAGTATGGAGTAATATTTTTGATCTTGGCAAGCTCAAACCAAAAGAAAAAATACTCATTCACGGCGGAACTTCTGGCATCGGAATAGCCGCTATTCAATTTGCCAAATCGTATGGCGCAACGGTCATTACAACCTCTGGAACGGATCAAAAAGCTCAGACATGCAGAGAACTGGGCGCAGATTTAGCGATTAATTATAATAAAAACTCCTTTAAAGATGAATTGCTAAATTTCACGCAGGGCAAAGGGGTCAATATGGTTTTAGATATTATCGCAGGCGATTATACAGATCAAAATTTAAAATGCCTTGATTATGATGGCAGGCTAATCATGATTGCGGTTCAAAATGGTCCTAAGATAACCGCAAATATTCTTCCCATTATGCTAAAAAGACTTATATTTACAGGGTCAACCCTACGGGCAAGAGAAGATAAATTCAAAAATGCAATTGCCCAGAAATTAAAAACTGAAATTTGGTCAAAACTTGCATCAAAAGAAATAAAACCTCTCGTCTCTAAAATTTTTCCCTTAAATCAGGCTCAACAAGCACATGATTTTTTACAATCCGGCAAGAACATTGGTAAAGTTATTCTCAAAATCTAACGATAATGTGAATTATATTTAAAGTTTCTAAGATTATCGGTCTTTCATACGCCAATTCATAATCGTATCATGTATAAAACCATCGCTATTAATATCCATAAGCCAACGGCTCGAAAAATGAGGGTTTAAGCTTCTTGGTCGCTGCCCTTCAGCTAAAAGATCAAACTTTATCTTAACAGGAGCAAAAACCCCCTCCCCCACCACAAGAGCCTCTCCATTATCAAGAGACGATAAACTATCCAGCATGGCTGCAGAACCTTCTGGTAAAATATTTTCTACAAACTTTTTATCTTTTTCATTATTCATTCTCATTACAAAGAAAGTCCCGCATTGAGAAAGAGACGTTTCAGATAAATCAACAGGCCTTTGAGAAATAAGACCAAGCGAGACACCATATTTACGCCCCTCTTTAGCAATCCTATCAATCGCTTTTTTTGTCGAGCTAAAAATTGTATTTTTATCTGTTGGTACATATCGGTGAGCCTCTTCACAAACAAGCAATACAGGTCTTGCTTCCATTTTCTTGCTCCACACCGCAAAATCAAAAACAATCCGCATAATGACAGAAACCACAACATTGACAATATTACCAGGAATGCCTGATAAATCAATAATAGAGACAGGCTTATCATTAACGGGAAAACGTAAAAGATCGCCAATGACCCTATCAAAATTATCTGTAGATCTCATTCCAGAAAACATAAAGCCAAACCGTGTGTCTTTACGAAAATTCTCAATCTTATTTTTAAGTCTCATATAAGAAGTGAATGTTTCCAAATTATCTAATTTTCCCATCTCAATATCAATTAGCTTTATAATTTGGGATAATTTATAAGGAATTGGTGTATTTACCGTAATCTTTTCTATAGGAATACCATTAGACGAATCAATACGCGCCTTCAAAAGAACCCTGTTTAAAATATCAATTTCAGCTTGCCTATTAACATGATCTGAAGGAGTAATTAAAACTTCAACATGTTCCTCAAAATTCATTATCCAATAGGGTAACCTTAAACTATCAATATCAAACTTTACGCAAACATCTTCAAAAGCGGCGGAATATTCATTATGAGGGTCAAAAATCAAAATATGTGAATTTTTCATCTTTGAGACTATTCGTCTTATCAATAAAGAAGCCGCTGATGATTTTCCCGTTCCAGTATTGCCCAAAATCGCATAATGCTTTCCTAACATCGCATCAACATTAACCGTGGCGGGGGTGATATTCTGAGGTGAAACAGTACCAAGACTAATAGAACCAGAATGCATTTGCCCAAAAACACTAGCAATTTCAGTAAAAACAACAGAATATACGACTTGTCTAGGTACAGGAAAATTTCCAATTCCTCGAGTAAATTTAAAATTACCATAAGAATTAGCCTCTGAATACCCATGTCCAATATAATCCACTAAGATAGATAGCTCATTAGTATCCGATATATTATTTCCTACAATTTCAATTTCATTTATAGATGCAAAAACGAATCCCTTACTCACCTTAATTTTAATAATAGACCCTATTTGAGATGGGGATAACAGCCTATCTAATTTATTTTCCATATTCTCAATTGTATTATTAACTTTATTAATTGCTGACACTGAACAAATTAGCGTTGCTTTATTCCCGCTAACCTTTTGAACAAAACCAATTTTTCCGAATCCCAATTCCCCGGACATGATATTATTTAACTCACTAAGCTGGTCTTCTGGTGTGAAGGACATTTTTTCTTTACTACCTCTTATTTGTTAGGTGTCGCTACTATAAATAATAAAAACATTATTACAATTATATTATATGATTATTTTAGTTAATGGTTATTAAAGAGAACAATAAAACTATGTATAATCTTTAAAGCATCAGATAAGTAATTGTATTATAAGGTGGTTTGATGAAGACGACAATAGTTAAAAAGTAATATTATTATTTAATTTTAAAAAAAAACAACATAACATGATTTCTATTGTTGACATTAACTCAAAACAGTTATAGTTTTCGCTCATGTTTGAAATGACGTCACACAGTAAGACGTTATACAGGTTTAACGGATTAATTTGTACGGAAGAAGCTATGAAAGTTGTAAACTCTTTAAAATCATTGAAGAACCGTCATCGGGATTGCCGTGTCATTCGCCGCCGTGGACGTACATATGTTATTAATAAAACGAATCGTCGCTTTAAAGCACGCCAAGGTTAATAACAAAACCAAAGAATACTTCGTTGATTTATCAACGATTTATAGGAGACCGTGCTTCCCCCCCAAGAGCACGGTCTTCTTCATTTTTAAGCTTATTTTTTAAATTATGTAAATTAAACTTTAACCAATTTCTCTAAAAGCTAAAATACAAAGCTGCTCTTCTGCTTGATTTTTCTCATCACAGCATTATATTCTAAGCATTGATTCTAAAAAATGACCCACTACAACTGGTAACACTTCTAAATACTTTAAACCTATTACATAAAGGCTACACTAATTGGTAATCGCATAGCCTATATCTACACCCCTTAAATACGATATAATCCTCAACTCTCAAAATCTTACTTCATACTAATGTAAAATTTTAACCTTAATCTAAATAATTTGGTAATTTAGGAAGATTTTTTAGATCTCTTCTATCATGCTGAATGATAACTTTAGCATTTGTAGATTTTGCAATTTTTTCAAAATTTTTTATGGATTTTCTGGTCATTTTTTCATCATAATTAAACTTTGGCACACGCTTTAATTCACGGCTTTTAATTTGATGGTACAAGTCTCCTGAAAGAAGAATAACCCCTGTTTTTTTAAGCTTTACTTTTAAAACTGTATGTCCCTCTGTATGACCTGGCATATCTAAAATCATAACAGACCCGTCCCCAAACACGTCATAATCACCCTTAAAAACTTTACGCTTTAAATCTTTAAAAGCAGCATATGTTTTTGATTTTTCTTCGGTAGAGAACATCGCTTTTTCTTCTTTATCATTGACAAGCCAAGTAGATTTCGCAAAAGATGAAACCTGACCTACGTGATCAAAATGGCTATGAGAAACCGATATATATTTAATTTTTAAAGGATCAACATCAATCTCTTTTAATTGCTGCGGCATTGTTTTTTTTAAACTTACCGTAAACACACCATTCACAGCAGGCTTCTCTCCCAAAAGAGCCGCTGGAAGACCAGTATCCCAGATAAGATCACCCTTCTCATGGCGAATAAGATAACAGCTTGAAGAAAGCGTTTTTTGAATTTTAGCATAATCCCCAGAAGAAGAAAAAGCGTCCATATCCGATACAGCAATTGTTCCGCAATCTAAAATATAAACTCGGATATTATTATCTTTTTCTTCATGCCCATAAGCTGCCCCCATAGACCCTAGAACGAATAAAAAAATACCAATAAATTTTCTCATTTCCAATCTCCATATCTTGCCATAAAAATATTATTTTCCCTCTTTTGCAAGAGCTTTCACCATGGCCTGTGCAATTTTATTTGCATCTTCTTTAATTTTTTCCTCATCCAGAGTTAAAAATTTTCCGTCCTTATAAAGCACTTTACCATCAACAATGGTTGCCACCACATCATCTGCATTTGCAGCATAAACAAGATGTGAAATCACATTATAAAGCGGCGTTAGATGAGGACGATCAAAATCTAATTGAATAAGGTCAGCACGCTGACCAACTTTAATTTCCCCAATTTTTCCTTTAAGTCCAATAGCCTGAGCGCCCGATGCCGTCGCCATATTAAGCGCAGCATAAGCGGGAATAGCCGTTGCATCATGATTATTGCCTTTATGAAGCAAAGCTGCCAGACGAATTTCTTCCCACATATTCAAATCATTATTTGATGCTGCCCCGTCCGTGCCAAGCCCCAGAACAACCCCTGCCTTTAACATTTTAGGCAGCGGCGCAATTCCCGCAGCCGTTTTAAGGTTAGATGTTGGGTTATGAATAATTCCTATCTTTGCTTTTGCAAGAATATTAATTTCTTCATCATCAGGCTGCACCATATGAGCAAAAATAGAGGTCACATTCAGCAAACCTTGTTTTTCCACATGACGCACTGGCGTTGTCCCATATTGCTCTTTAATTGTTGCCGTTTCACTGCGGTCTTCCGCCACATGAATCGTTACAGGAACATCAAGTTTTTTTGCCATAGACGCTGCGTCGGAAAGGTGCTGCGCTGAAACTGTATAGGGAGCATGAGGCGCAAAAGCAGGAATAATGCGAGAATCCTTACCCTTCCATTTTTGAACAAAATCAACAGCAGCCCCAAATGAATCGTCCCAGCCTTTAAACCCAGGGCTCGGAAAATCAATGGAAGCAGAGCCAATAATAGCGCGCATACCGCATTTCTGGATCACTTTAGCACTAACCTCTGGATAAAAATACATATCTACAAAAGTTGTTGTACCGCCTTTAATCATTTCAAGACAGGCAAGCTCTACACCTGTTTTTACAAATTCTGGACTAACAAACTGCCCTTCTAAAGGAAAAATATAACCCGTAAGCCAATCCATTAAAGGAAGATCATCCGCAATCCCCCGAAAAAGCGTCATAGCACTATGAGCATGACCATTAATAAGCCCTGGCATTAAAATCTTATTTTTACCTGAAATTTTTTGATCCGCATTATAGGACGCATCTATCGTAGCCGCTGTCCCTACCGCAATAATTACGCCATTTTTTACAGCAACTGCACCATTTTCAATGATTGATTCTTTGTCTGTTTTTTCATGATCCGCAGTCATTGTGACCACATACCGTCCATAAATAATTAAATCTACCTTTTCCATCGCATAACACCCATTTGTAAAAAACATAAAACCTAACAGAAAAATTAAAGTGACCCTATTCAATTTTTTCCTAAAATTACTTAACATCTTAAAAAGCCTTGTTTAAAAATTAGCCGTAAGGTTAGTTTATTTAACTTAAAGATTCAATAAAAGCTTAGTTTAAATTTTAAAAAGCTCTTTTTACTACTGGCAAAACTAATATATTGAATGATGAAATGATGAATAATTTTGATCGTGCTGATAAAATTAATTGGCAAGATTTCAAAGCCTGTTTTATAT
>JADGEY010000104.1 GCA_016744185.1 Emcibacteraceae bacterium
ACAATTAATGATTCTGCCCTGCTAAGATCATAAAATCGCTTTGTATTTATTTTTAGGCAGCTCTATGATAATTCTTAAAGCCCCAAGCGCGCTTTTATTTTTTTTCTAATTCTGCCATTATCTTTATCTTCCACATATAATAATCCAGCAAGCCGGCGCATGAGATTACTTTCAAAATCATCTTCCTTGCCATCAGCAAAAACAACCTCCCAAAGAAACTCCATCAATCTATGGCGCCCCTCCATATCATAATGATCTTTTATTTTTCGGGTAAAATACAGCAGCTGATTTGAATCTTCTTGCATTTTTTTGGCTGTGTTGAAAAGCTCTTCTGCTTCTTTTTCTTCAAAAGAAAACCTAACTTGAAGTAAGCTTAATATTTTCACCCTCTCCGCCTCATCAAAGGTGCCGTCCTGCGCTGCAACTTCACACATTAAAGCCGCCGCTGCGAGTTTTTCATCAAAGATTTTAGGCTCAGAACTCTCTTTAGAGCCCCCTCCAAAAAAATCTTCTAGCTTAGAGAATAAAGACATAGGTTTAAATTTCTTTCATTATAATAGGAATATCAAAAAGAGACGCAGCACAAAAACTAGTCAAACCATCAACAATAAGCAATTTAGATTCTGCGGTTGGCGCTTCATCATCCATCGTATGATTTAACATCAGAGCAGAAATACCATGCGTCATTGACCATGCAAAATTATAAGCAAGTTTTAAATCAATTTTCTTCGCACCCTTCATCTTAAGGCACCGCTCCACAATCCCTTCAACAATAGAGCGTCCATATTCTTCTCGGTCTATTAAATCTTTATATTTTGATTTATCACAAGTATCTCTCTGTTCAAACAACAAATTAAAATGGGACGGAAATTCAACTGAAAAATCATAATATGCCATGCCGACCTGCTTTAATTGAAGAGGAGGATAGGTGTATTTTTCAATAACAACATCCATTTTCGCATTCATTTTATGCACACCATCAACAATAAGAGCCGCCAGCAAAGATTCTTTATCCGCAAAATGGCGATAAGGAGCGGTTTGAGACACACCTGCTTTGCGGGCAAGCGCTCTTAAACTTAAATCCTGCACCGTTCCTTCAATTAAAATTTGTATCGCAGATTTAATTAAGGTTTCTCGCAGGTTACCATGATGATATGCTATTTTTTTAGCGGTCAATAAAATCTCCAAATATAATTTTATAACCTATATATTTAACATAATGTTGACAATGTCAATATAGGCAGGCGAAATAGAATATCCTATATCTATTTTTGCTCCATAATTAACAGGCTATTTTCAAATTTGAAAAATGCGAGCCTATTAAGAAAGCTCATCCCTATTAAAGAAATAGGTAAATCCCCCTTTTTAAATACACTTGCAGATAAGTTTTTCAATTCAATATGCTGCACAGAAACGCTTTTAAGCTGGACAGTTGCAACTTTAACAACGCCTCCTGCGGTTTGCGCCAAATCATCAAAATCCAACATTTCCATATCAATACCTATATTTCTCGCATCATCATAGGTAAGAGCGATATGGCTTGCCCCTGTATCAATTAAAAACCGTACAGGCGCATAATTCACCAATGCATCTGTTTCATAATGACCATTTGAGGATTGTATAATCTTCACCTCTCCTAGATTCATTCGAACAGGCTGCTCTTCATTTTTTTTAGCCGTAGGCTTTGGTGCGGGCGTTTTAATATTTTGCGTGAAATAATCAGAAGTTAAAAAATATAAAAACCCTCCCCCAAGGATTAATCCAAAAATAAAATTTTTAACAACTTTAAACATATTAAGCTCTTTTACTAAAAACCGCTACATCAACCTTAAGCCATATAATCACTCATCCATTTACCATGACATTCTTTTATTTTTTCCACAGAGAGATCAACCAGCCCTGCAACAATAAAGTTTTTACCTGTCACCGTTCCAAGATTTTCAATTACCACATTAGCATCTTTTGCTGCCGCTTTTAACATATCTGCATTTTCAGGCTTTACAGATATAATATAGCGTCCTTGATCTTCACCAAAAACATAGGCATGCATTGGCACTTTCTGATTATTAAACCGAAGATTCATGCCCAATCCCGAAGTCATCGCCATTTCACTAAGAGCAATAATAAGCCCGCCGTCAGAGACATCATGACAGGCAGCAATGTTAGATTTATCAATTTGGGATCGAACAAATTCACCGTGCTTTTTTTCAAGTTCTAAATCAATCGCAGGAGGTGCGCCCTCTTCTCTTCCTTCCATAACATCAATATAAATAGAAGCTCCAAGATGCCCTTTAGTCTCGCCAATAAGCATAATGACCTCGCCCTCCGCTTGAGGGGAAATAGTTACCATTTTAGAAGAATCTTTTAACAGCCCAACGCCGCCAATCGCAGGGGTTGGGTGAATGCCTGTGCCGTTCGTTTCATTATAGAGCGAGACATTTCCAGAGACCACAGGATATTCAAGCACTTCACAAGCCTTTTTCATTCCTTGAATGCAGCCCACAAATTGCCCCATAATTTCAGGACGCTCTGGATTACCAAAATTAAGACAGTCCGTAATCGCAAGAGGCTCCGCTCCAACTGCCGAAATATTTCTATATGTTTCTACAACCGCATGCATGCCGCCCGTAACAGGATCGGCGAAACAATATCTGGGCGAGCAATCCGTTGAAATAGCAAGCGCCTTATCCGTGCCATGCACCCGAACAACAGCAGCATCACCACCAGGCATTTGGATCGTATCCGCCATAACTTGACTATCATATTGCTGCCAAATCCAACTGCGAGAACAGAGATGTTCTGAGCCAATCATTTTAAGCAAAGCCTCATTATAATCATCAGGAGCCGCAACGCCCGATGTTAACAGCTCGTCTTTTGGGACGGGCTGCACCCAAGGACGGTCATATTCAGGGGAATTATCTGCCAAAGGCTGGGTCGGAATATCCGCAACAATCTCACCTTTAAAGCTCAGCGTTAACTTTCCCGTATCCGTAATGATGCCGATCACAGCGAAATCAAGATCCCATTTATCAAATATTTTCTTTGCGTCAGCTTCACGCCCAGGTTTTAGAATGATCAACATTCTTTCTTGGCTTTCAGAAAGCATCATTTCATAGGGGGTCATGCCCTCTTCACGCTGGGGTACCATATCCAGATTAAAGTCAAAGCCAACGCCGCCGCCAGATGCCATCTCAACAGAAGAAGAAGTCAGCCCCGCCGCCCCCATATCTTGGATCGCAACAATCATATCTGTTGACATTAATTCAAGGCAGGCTTCGATCAGTAGCTTTTCGGTAAAAGGATCACCCACCTGAACGGTTGGGCGCTTATCTTCACTTTCTTCCGTAAATTCAGCCGAGGCCATCGTTGCGCCGTGAATGCCGTCCCGCCCTGTTTTCGATCCCACATAAACCACAGGGTTACCAATACCAGAAGCCGCTGATAAAAAGATTTTATCTTGATCCGCAAGACCAACCGTCATCGCATTAACCAAAATATTCCCGTTATAAGAAGAATGAAAATTAGTCTCACCGCCCACGGTCGGCACGCCAACGCAATTACCATATCCGCCAATCCCTTCAACAACGCCTGATAAAAGATGACGTGTTTTAGGATGAGATGCCTCACCAAAACGAAGCGCATTCATATTAGCTACCGGACGTGCGCCCATTGTAAATACATCTCGCAAAATCCCGCCAACGCCTGTCGCCGCCCCTTGGTAAGGTTCGATATAAGACGGGTGATTATGGCTTTCCATTTTAAAAATAGCCGCTTGCCCATCTCCAATATCAATCACGCCCGCATTTTCCCCTGGCCCATGAATAACATGATCCCCTGTAGTCGGCAGGGTTTTAAGATGAAGTTTTGAAGATTTATACGAGCAATGCTCACTCCACATCACAGAAAAAATCCCAAGCTCTGTCAGGGTTGGCGCGCGCCCAAGGATTTCATAGATTAAAGCAGATTCATCATCTGAAAGACCATGTTCTTTTACCAAGGCCCCTGTAATTTCAACATTATTGTTCCAAGTCATATTTATTACCTATGAGTTAAGTGAATTTATAATGCTTTCAAAAAAAGCAAGTCCATCTGTTCCGCCCTGCACATCTTCAATATGGCGTTCAGGGTGCGGCATCATGCCAAGGACGTTTCCTTGTCTGTTCATAATGCCTGCAATATTATGACGTGACCCATTTAGATTCGCAGTGTCCGTGGCACGTCCCTGATCATCTACATAGCGAAAAATAACCTGATCATTATCTTCTAACTGCCCAAGCACTTTCTCATCGGCAAAATAATTTCCATCATGATGGGCTGCGGGAACTGTAATCAGCTGATCTTTTGCATAAGCATTCGTGAAAGAAGTTTGATTATTTTCAACTTTTAAAAGAGCGTCCTTACAAATAAATTTAAGCGACGCATTTCTCATCAATGCTCCAGGTAAAAGCCCCGTTTCCGTCAAAACTTGAAACCCATTACAGATACCGATAAGTTTCCCGCCCCTGTTTGCATGTTCTATCACCGCTTTAACCGCTGGCGAGCGTGCTGCCATTGCCCCTGCCCTTAAGTAATCTCCGAATGAAAAACCACCTGGTAGAGCGATAAGATCAACATCAGGGATAGTGCTATCATTATGCCAAATAATTTCAGGCTTTGTACCTGTAATTTTTGTCAGTGCCACCACCATATCTCGGTCACAATTAGACGCAGGGAACATTAATACTGCTGACTTCATGGGAATATATCCTTATGCTTAAGATAAATCTATTCGATGTGAATGGAATAATTTTCAATAACAGGGTTCGAAAGAAGTTTTTTACACATTTCTTCCACATTTGCTTTCGCTTTAACGCTGTCGGTTTCTCTTAACTCAAGTTCAATAAACTTGCCTTGGCGGACATCATCAACGCCGTCAAATCCAAGAGCCACAAGAGCATGTTGAATTGCTTTTCCTTGAGGGTCTAAAACGCCGTTCTTTAATGTTACATAAATGCGAGCTTTCATAGCCTTGCGCCTTTCTTTTAATGTTCATAAAAACACTATTTATAATCTTAAAAAAAATGGCTCTATAAAATAAATAGAGCCAAATAAATTATTTATCTTCCGTTTCAAGAGAAATGCCAAGACGTAGTGCCACCTCTTGATAGGCCTCGACTTCGCCGCCAAGATCACGCCTAAAGCGGTCTTTATCCATTTTCTCGCCCGTTTCCATATCCCAAAGACGGCAATTATCAGGGCTAAATTCATCGGCAAGAACAATGAAATAACCTTCTTCACCTTCATCTTCCTCGATTTTTAAACGTCCAAATTCGAGTTTAAAATCAACAAGTTCTAAACCAATCCCTGCAAACATACCCCGCAAATAATCATTAATCTGATATGCCATCTCTTCTATTTCAAGAAGCTCTTCTTCTTCTGCAAAGCCAAGCGCGATAATATGGTTTTCAGCAATCAGAGGATCACCAAGATCGTCATTTTTAAGCGAATATTCCAAAACAGGGAAAGGAAGCCTTATGCCTTCCTCAACACCAAATTTCTTTGACATAGAGCCCGCTGCGATATTACGAATGATAACTTCTAAAGGAATGATTTCGGCTTCTTCAACCAATTGCTCACGGTCAGAAATACGCTCAATAAAATGAGTTGGAATGCCGATTGTCTCGAGGCGGTGCATCACAAGTTCTGTAATCTTATTATTAATAATACCCTTGCCCGAAATAGTGCCTTTTTTAACATTATTAAAAGCCGTTGCATCATCTTTAAAATATTGAATAATTGTCCCAGGCTCTTCTCCTTTAAAAAGAGTTTTTGCCTTGCCTTCATAGAGCTTTTCACCTGCTGACATGATTGTCCTTACATAAATTTAAACGTTATTATAACTTAATTTGATTTAAAAGAATCTATTGTGCCATACATATAGGAATTTTATTTAAAAAACAATATCATGGCTCTTTAAATTTAAGAAATAATCTTTATATAAAGAACTGAAATAATCAATGGCAAGTTTTTACGCAGTAGCGTAGAATAATGATATATATATTATATTTTTTAGGAGTAAATAATGACACAATTCAATGACCGTGAGAAAGCCCAAGAAACTAAATTTACCCGTGATGCAGAATTTGATTTTAAAGTAGCTGCAAGAAGAAATAAACTTCTTGGTCTTTGGGCAGCAGATCACATGAATATTACAGGCGGCGCAGCGGATGCTTACGCTAAAGAAGTTATTATTTCTGACTTTGAAGAAGCAGGAGACGAAGATGTCTACCGTAAAGTTATGGGCGATTTAGAAAAAGCCCGCACGGACGTTAGCGAACATGTTCTGCGCAGGGAAATGGAATCTTTAATGGTGCTAGCCCGCACCCAATTAGAATCTGAAATGTAATTAAAGATTTCTAAAATAATTTAAACCGCGCTCCATTTTATTTAAATGGGGCGTTTTTTTTATTGAATAATATATTTTATTTTACAAATAATTCATACTCAAGAGTGGTATTAAAACTACAATATTTCCTTAATAAATATAAAAAAAGATATTTCCTTGAATTCCTTGACATACAACAAGTTTCCTTATCAGATAAAATG
>JADGEY010000105.1 GCA_016744185.1 Emcibacteraceae bacterium
TTGGTTTTAGTGGCTTGAAAAAATCTTTAAAACTCTTAAATAAAATATAATATTATTAATATGGGATTCTCAATGAGTGAGCGTAATAACGATCCTGAAAATGAATTAGGCGTTCTGATTAAAAGCCGCATTCAGGCCAATAGACCTTCTATGTATAAAGTTATCATGCTCAATGATGATTTTACGCCAATGGACTTCGTTGTTCATATTCTTCAGGTGGTTTTTAAAAAAACGGGGTCTGATGCTGAAAAAATTATGTTAAATGTCCATGAAAAAGGGGTTGGTATTTGCGGCGTTTATACATATGAAATCGCAGAGACTAAAGCAAGTCAAGTAATGGTTTTTGCTAAGGCGAATGAGCATCCACTCCGGTGCGAAATTGAAAAAGAATAATATAGGGCAAAAGTAACCTTTCAGAAAGTAGAGTGATTATGCCAACATTTTCTCAAGACCTTGAACATACGCTGCACCGTGCGGTGTCAGAGGCTAATGAGCGTTCTCATGAGCTTGTAACATTAGAGCATTTATTAATGGGGCTTTTATCCGACCGTGATGCGGTTGCGGTGCTTCGGGTTTGTAATGTCAATATTACAAAAATCCAAAAAGTTGTCCGAGACTATTTAGATAATGAGCTTGATGGCATTAAAACCTTGGAAAAAAACCATGAAGCTCTCCCAACAGCCGCTTTTCAAAGAGTGCTTCAGCGGGCGATCTTGCATGTTCAGGCTTCGGGTAGAGAAGAAGTGGCAGGGGCGAATTTATTAGTTGCTCTTTTTTCTGAAAGAGATAGTCATGCGGTATTTTTTCTTCAGCAATTTAAGATTAGCGTTTTGGATATTAAGGAATATTTATCTCATGGGGTTGCAAAACAAGAAGATGAGCTATCAGAAGATGAGGGGTTCTTTGATATTAATGATGAAAATCCAGCAGCACCAGAGAAAACAGCTCTTGATAAATATTGCGTCAATTTAAACTTAAAAGCGACCGCGGGAAAAATTGATCCTTTAATTGGTAGGCAAGATGAAATTGACCGAACAATCCAGATTTTATGCCGCCGTTCAAAGAATAATCCGCTTTATGTTGGCGATCCCGGAGTTGGCAAGACAGCGATAGCAGAGGGTCTTGCGAGGCGCATTACCGAAAAACAAGTCCCAGATGTTTTGCTTGATGCGACAATATTTTGTTTAGATATGGGCGTTTTGCTTGCAGGAACGCGGTACCGTGGAGATTTCGAAGAACGTCTTAAACAAGTTGTAAAAGAAATAGAAGTTTTGGACGGGGCTATTTTATTTATTGACGAAATTCACACGATTATTGGTGCAGGCTCTACGAGCGGGGGATCAATGGATGCATCTAATTTGCTAAAGCCTGCGCTTTCCAGTGGTTCTTTGCGCTGTATTGGCTCGACAACCTATAAAGAATTTAGATCACATTTTGAAAAAGACCGTGCTTTATTGCGCCGCTTTCAAAAAATTGATGTCAATGAGCCGACTGTTCCCGAAACTAAAGAAATTTTAAAGGGGCTTCGAAAATATTTTGAGGCACATCATGAGGTTAGCTACAGTGATGATGTTATCGAGGCGGCTGTTGACCTCTCTGTGCGCTATATTAATGATCGTAAATTACCCGATAAAGCAATCGATGTAATTGATGAAGTTGGTGCTGCTCAAAAGCTTCTTCACCCTTCAAAGCGTAAAAAGAATATTTCTGTGGAAGATGTGGAATATGTGGTTTCTAAAATTGCCCGTATTCCGCCTAAATCTATCTCTAAAGATGATAAAGCAGTTCTTAAGACCCTTGAGACAGACCTTAAGCGTGTTGTATTTGGGCAAGAGCCTGCGATAGATGCTCTGTCAGACGCTATAAAGCTTTCTAGGGCTGGACTGAGGGAGGATGGCAAACCTATCGGCTGTTACCTTTTTAGCGGTCCTACAGGCGTTGGCAAGACAGAGGTGGCAAAACAGCTCGCCTCTCTTCTTGGCGTAGAGATTAATAGATTTGATATGTCAGAATATATGGAACGCCATACAGTTTCTCGCCTGATTGGTGCGCCTCCTGGTTATGTGGGGTATGATCAAGGGGGGCTTTTAACGGATGCTGTCGATAAAATGCCGCATTGCGTTATCCTTCTTGATGAAATTGAAAAAGCCCATCCTGATATTTATAATATCCTGTTGCAGGTTATGGATCACGGAACTCTTACGGATAGCAATGGTAAAAAGGTTGATTTTAGAAATGTGATTTTAATCATGACAACTAATGCTGGTGCTACGGAAATGAGCAAGGAAGCGATTGGTTTTGGATCTAATATTAGAACAGGTGATGATGAAGAAGCGATCAAAAAACTCTTCACACCTGAGTTTAGGAACAGGCTAGATGCTATTGTTCCTTTTAACAATTTGCCTCCCAAAATCATTGAACGAGTGGTTGAGAAGTTTATTTTAGAACTTGAAATACAGCTTGAAGATAGAAAAGTATATATTGAAGTATCAAGTGGTGCTAAAAAATGGCTTGCAGATAAAGGCTATGATGAGCATTTTGGTGCAAGACCTCTAAAAAGAGTTATTCAGGAGCATATCAAAAAACCGCTCGCCAATGAGCTGTTATTTGGTACATTAGTGAATGGCGGTGAGGTTAGCGTTACAATTTCAAATAAAAAACTCATTCTGACTTATGCTGAGCAATCAAAAAAAACTTCTAAAAAACCCTGTAGCAAAAAAGAAGACTGCAAAACGGAGCTATCATAACCTATTCATGGAAGGTTAAGGAAGTATTTGTTTTATATAGATTTTCAATAAAGGCGATGTGAATGAAATTTGGCTTAAAATTAAGTATTTATATATTTTTAGGGAATATTTTTTTCTTACTATCTCTTGCGTTTGCAGATAAACCCTTAGCAGCTCTTAAAGATTATGAATTAACAGGGAATGAAAAAAAATGCATATATGTAAGAAGGATTAGAAGTACGAAAATTTTAGATGATTATCAAATTATATTCATTCAAAACAGCTCTAAAAAAGCCTATCTTAATAAGCTTGCAAAGAAATGCCGTCGGTTAAAATTTAATGGCTCTATTGCCTATACAACAAGGTCGGGGTCATTATGTAAAGGGGATTACATCACCGCTTTTGATACGCTCGGTTCGATAGAAGGACCAAGCTGCCGTCTTGGCGTATTTTATGAATTAAAATCTATATCAAAAGAAAGAAACTAAGGACTCGCAGGTTTGCCGAAATCAGAAGCTCTTTTCAAAAATAATATTTTGCGCATATTGAGCCGCTATCTTATGGTGCGCATCATTTCGCACTGTCCATGTCAAAAGCGGTAATCGAAGGTCATTACAATGCCGAGTGGCATCATTTGGAATAGCATTGATGTCATAAGCCAAGAAATCAGCTTTAAGCTCTCTTAAGAGCTGTATTTGATGTTGTGGATCGTAATATTCTGCCGAAAACTCGCCATCATCAAAGGGAGATGCCACAAACCCTCTAAGAATGTTTGGGGCTTGCTGTTGGAAATAGCGAATAATTTCAGGGTAAAAAGACATAATAGCTAATGAGCCATCATATTTTTTAATTTCTTTATGAACTGCCTTTGCAATTTTTTCATATTCCCCTTGATCTCCTTTAATTTCGATGAGGATAGGGCAGCGGTTGTGCGTAAGCTTTAATATTGAGTGAAGGGTAGGGATACAGCCATTACTTTCCCCTTGTAGAGCCATTTTATTTAATTCAGAAGCTGTAAATTGATCAATATTTCCTGCCCGCCCCGTAAGTCTTTGTAATTCTACGTCGTGAAAAACCATGGGGCAGCCATCTTTGCTTAATAAAACGTCCAGCTCAAAAGCAAAGCCGTTTTTTATTGCCGCCCTGAAGGCTGCTGATGAATTTTCAATAATGCCGCCGCCATGAAGTCCGCGGTGGGCAAAGGCTTTTGCTGTTAATATTTCATTATCCATATTAATTTACGCTTCATTATCCATAATCTATTAATTTTTTACTTTAGTTTGTAGCCATAAGTAACTGAATTTAAAGTAAAGCATATTTAAAAATATGTTATTGTAAAATATGCTGAAAAATATCTTCCGATTTTACCAAAAACAGCAACCATTTAAGTTAGATGTTTTTACAAGGATTTAGTTTTTAATATTTTATTATTTATATTTACTTACGCTTTATTATCTATGGCTACTTAATGTCTTACTTTATAGATAGTTCTATAAGGGCATCTATTTCAACGGAAACATTTAAGGGTAGGGCGTTTACGCCAACCGCGCTGCGGGAATGTTTGCCAATTTCACCAAAAACAGCAACCATTAAGTCAGAGGCTCCATTTACAATAGAAGGCTGTCCAGCAAAATTATCTATGCAATTAACAAATGCGCCCAGTTTAACAATGCGTTTAACACGGCTAAGGTCACCATCACAGGCTGCTTTTATTTGGGCAATGATATTAATAGCGCAGAGACGGGCTGCCATATTGCCTTCTTTTTCAGATATGTCTAAGCCAACTTTTCCCGTAAAATCAATTTGCCCGTCTTTATTCATAGGAATTTGCCCAGATATGGAAATAAGGTTACCTGCTTGAACGTAAGGCAAATAATTTGCAACGGGGGCCGCTGGAGTTGGGAGTATAATATTTAAGTTTTTTAAGTTTTTTTCATAGAGGTTAAACATTATTTATCCTAGTTTTTTTAAGTATTATTTAAAATAACATTACTCTTTAAAGTAAAGAAATTAAAGCACTAGTTTATGATTAAAATATTTCTTCATATATGAGGGGTTTTTCTTTTTTAGAGTTTTCCCTTTTGTTTTTATACATTTGAAGATCAGCGCTGCGCATGATTTGAGAAATTTCTAAATTATGGTCGATAAACACAGCACCATAAGCTGCGCTAATCTGTAATTTATCATTTTGATATTTTACAGAAGAAACCGCAAGTGTTTTTATAATAGCGTCTGTTTTTTGAAGCGCGCCTGTTAATGTAGAATTTGAAAAAATAATGGCAAATTCATCTCCGCTGATACGAAAAGCATAATCGGTCGCTCTTATGGCTTGGTTTAAGACTTCTGCCATATATTTTAACATTTTATCGCCTGCTTCATGTCCATAAATATCATTAATAATTTTAAAATTATTTAAATCTAAATAAACAAGAATGTTAGGCTCTCCTCCACGTCTGCTGCGAGCATGGGCAAAAGATAGTTGAATTTCCAGAAATTTTCTATTTCTAAGACCTGTTAAATCATCAAGAGTGCTTAATTCTTCTAGCTCATCAATGCGTTTTTCTTGCCTTAAGATTGTTTTTTCAGCATTTGTTGCAAAATCTAAAATTTTAGAGAGAGCCTGCCATTGTTCCGTCGTGAAATCTTTGGTCAGTTTTCCTATGTGTTTTTTTAGAAACGGTGGACTATCTTCCTTCTTCTTATTTAAAATTGAAAAATATTTACCGCTTTTAAAATCGATAACTTGGGACATGGTAACTCCTAATATTTTTAAACATATAACAAGCTCATCTTCGCAATAGTCATGCCAACTTCATAACACTCTGTAATATAAGGTTATTTTTTTTAAAAAAAATAAGAAGAATTAAGTTATAGAAAATATTGCCTTCAAAATAGGTAATATTTTCTAATTTATGGTTAACGAAAAGTTAATTTATTCATAATGAAGGTGATTTATTAAAATGTATGTTTATTTTGATTGTTTGCTATTTATTATAGGGTTAAAGATGGTCTAATATTATATCTTTAATATGTTCCCAATCTTTGCATTTATAATTACCATATTTAGCCATTGGCTCAGATTTATTATGTTTTTCATCTGCAATATAATGGAGGCGGAGCACCTCAGGGCATTCTTTAGCTACAGAATTGATATGATGGGAGATATCATCAATGAAAAACACATTAGAAGAAGTTAATTTTGAAATTTCTTTGACTAAAATCCCTTTAAGTCCACTGCTTGAAATCATTGGGTGATTAAGACCTAGTTCCGTTAAGCGAGAGCGTCTTTTTTCTGCATAATTATGTGAAATATTAGTGAGAATTATAATTTGACATTCTTTTGCAATTTCTTGTAAATTTTTTTTAGCTCCTTTTACTAATTTTTGTTTACTGACATAAACAGAAAAAAATGCATCAATTAATCCAGATATTTTTTCGTAGGGAATGGCTTTGTTTGTTTTATTATCAAATATATTGCCAAATAAAGAATAATTTTGTATATTTACACTATAGTTTTGAGATTTTGCAAAAAGAATAAAATCACTAATAAAATGACAAATGACTTCATCAACATCGCATATTAC
>JADGEY010000106.1 GCA_016744185.1 Emcibacteraceae bacterium
CACAAAAGGCGGATTAAACTCTAAATTACATGCTGTTTGTGATGGTCAGGGCAGACCTGTAGCAATGTGCCTAACAGCAGGGCAAGTGAGCGATTATAAGGGGGCGAAAAAACTAATGGATGTTCTGCCTGCTGCTCAATATATACTGGCAGACCGTGGCTATGATGCTGATTGGTTCAGGGAGGGCCTACGTGCACGGGGTATTACACCCTGTATCCTGCCGAGGAAAAATAGAAAACGTCAAATTAATTACGATAAATCCTTGTATAAACAAAGACATAAAGCCTAACACATGTTCGCAAGACTAAAAGATTGGAGACGTATATCAACGCGATATGACCGATGTTCTCATACTTTCTTCTCGGCAATATGTATCGCTGCAATCGTTATATGGTGGATTTAATGAGTCCTGACCCTAATGAATTTCAATAAAAGTAACGAAGATATTATCAATGGAATGGATAAGATAATAAAAAGATCTTGGCGTTCAAATCCTGCAGCGATAAGCAGGCCGGCCACATATGGCCCCATAACACCGCCAAGCCTTCCCATGCCAATTGCCCAGCCTGTTCCTGTATTTCTAAGATTTGTTGGATAAATTTCTGGCACGACTGAATATAATCCAATGATAGAGCCAAAGATAAACCAGCCTACAAAAAATGCAGTTGTTAGCAATAAATAATACCCTGATACTTGACCAAAAATGACCATAAATGAAACGGTAAGAATCATATATAAAATAAGAAGATGATTCATCTTAAAACGTAATGAAAGTGCGCCTAATACTATTGCTCCTATTATACCGCCAATATTCAAAAACATACCGCTTGAAATTCCAGATTGAAGGGATGCGCCTTCACTTACAAGAATTTTGGGCGTCCAGCTTAAAACGAAATAAAATGTGAATAACACCATGAAAAAACACGTCCAAATCATGAGTGTTTTTGCAATTAAAGATTTAGAAAAAATTTCCAAGACAGTAGATTTAGTTTCTATTTGTTTTTCTAATGGTGGAAGTTCCATTATCGGTTCAGCATGTAATTTTTTGAGTATTTTATTGACCTTACTAAGTGCATTCTTTGGGCGTTTATCTAATAAAAATTCCAAAGATTCAGGCAATGTAAAATACACAACAGGCGTCAAGATTAGCGACATAATTCCTCCAAATAAATAAACAGATTGCCAGCCAAAATTTGCAATTAAATAAACAGAAAACAATCCGCCCAATGTTGCGCCGATGGGGTAACCTGTTTGCAATAATGTGATGGATAGTTTTTGACGTTTAACCGACGAATATTCTGAAACAATTGTCTTGATACTGGGCAAAATACCACCGATGCCAAGCCCTGTTAATATACGCATGGCGGTAAGCTGATAAAGCCCTTCTGTAAATGCAGATAACAGCATTCCTACAGATATAACAATCAATGAAATTAAAATAATGCGGCGGCGGCCAATTTTATCTGCGATAGGCGCGATAAAAAGTGACCCAAAGGTCATGCCGAGCAAACCTGCACTAAATAATAAACCAATTTCGGTCGGCGTAAGCCCCCAATCACGTGATATTTCAGAGGCTGTAAAGGCGATAACCAATACGTCAAAACCATCTAACATATTTATGCTTAAACAAATACCAACTGCGAGTATTTGCAAGCGCCCCATTTTCCCATATTTAATTACTTCTCGAATATCAGAAGCCATAGTTTTCCCCTGTTTTATTTTTTATTTTATTGAAACTCAATATTTCACCAAGTTATAACCCTGCTGAAAGACCGCCATCACTGACTAACATTGTACCTGTTATATATTGCGCTCCATGTTTTGAGGCTAAGAGAACATATAAATCTGTATGTTCAGTGGGGCTGGATACTCGTTTCATGGGGATATGTTTACCCATTTCGTGCAGGTGCGCTTGATCTGAATTCATTTCTTTTTCAGTTTGCTCTAACCCTTCGCTACCAGAAATTGGTGTATTGGTCGCGCCAGGAGCGACACCATTCACCCGAACATCTGGGGCAAACTCTAATGCCAATTGGCCGACAATGCCGCGAAGAGCATATTTTGATGCGGTATAAATTGCGCCACCACCACCGGGTCTAAAACACGCGTTAGAGCCTGTAACAATAAATGATCCGTTATTTTCAGATAATGCCTCATGTGAGGCATGGGCGGCAAATAAAGCCGATTTCACATTAACGGTCATTAATTGATCAAAACCGTTATTTAATTCATCTTCGCTCATTTTTGTGAGCTTTTTATAAAAATCCCAAATGCCAACGTTTGCTAGAAAAACATCTAAGCCGCCAAATTCTTTTACCGCAACCGCGACGGCTTTTTTATTTGTTGCATAATCAGTCACATCACCCACAACAATATGTAAATTAGGGATATTTCTTTTATCTTGCAGGTCGTTTGGGTTGCGAATAACGGCAACAACTTTGGCGCCTTCTGATAAAAAACGCTCAATCACTGCAAAGCCAATTCCGCTGCCTGCACCTGTGACTATAATTCTGCGACCATCTAATTGTTTCATGATGAGTACCTTAAAAAAAGATATTTAGATTCTTTGTTAATAAAGTTGATTGCTGAATCAAAATAAGACGCCCTACAAGTTCAAAATCACCATTATCCTTGCGCCTTAGAATATCCTTGCGCCGTCCCATAAGTGTATTATCATCCCGTTCAAAACGGCTACGATAAACTGTGAATACAGACTGGACTTCAAATTCATTCTCAATATCCGTTTCAAAGGCTTCTACATTTGAAATAGAATAAGTGTGGCGGGTAGGCGGATCTTCGGTCCAGCACATGCCGCTGTCATTTCTTATGAGGCGGATTTTTATCTCTTCTATGGTTTCATCATATAATGCCACGCGGTTTGGCGTGATCTCTGCTTGGCGGTGTTTGCGCAAATAATTTTCACGAATGGGCATCCAATATATTAAATCATCAGATAGGGTTTTAACCCATTCATCCATCTGTTCATTATCAAGCAAGCGTGCTTCTTTATACATCTGGCGTTCAATATCAAAAAATGTTGCTAAATCAACATGATTTCCAGCGCCCTTTAATTCAAGAAGTTTTTCTTTAGTTGTGACCATCTTACTTCCTATCTTGTAATTGGAGCCATTGGAATATCATCCCACGTTTCAGCATCCATAAATTCACCGTAACGCTTGAAAAAAAGTCGCTGGTTGGCGTCTGTTAATTGCCCTTTATGGACGGTTCCTGGTAGTGCGCCGCTTGTATCTTGTTCAACAGGGCTCATGCTGTAACAAAGTTTTTGATTTCTTGTGACGAGGCCTTTGTTCGCCGCTGTTGCATGTTCCCAATTTTCACCATCATCCATTTCCAAAATACCTGTTGGGCTAAAGGTACGCATGCAGCCTTTTCTCCAGCGATCTTTAATTTCATCGGATGCTTCTTTTGGCACTAACGTCCATGTATGTAATTCCGTTTGATTTGGTCCTTTTGGTAAAAAAGTACGGAAGGTAAAATAACCGGGTAAAAATGCAAGACTTGGAAAAATACAAGCAGATCCAACAGACCCCCACATTTTAGCGCGAACATCACCTAATTTTGCGGTAATTTCATCTTCCCGTGCGCGCATATATTTTATGATTTCTTTATCGCCCATGGTGGCTGCATTACCAAAATTATTCGCCACAGAAAATTCCCAGCCATGACCATTAACGCTGGCTTGATAGCTATCTTCATTTGTAACAACAACGCCGCCATATGGAGCCAGTGTCGCCTCCGCGCCGCCGAGGTGTGTCCAAAGCGCATGATAAATATCACCGACAAAATTATCCGCAGGATATTTCCAATTACAATCCATAACAGAACGGGTTGTTCCTGGTAAGAATTCTGTACCTTGATCATCATTATCTAAAATCGCATCAAGGTACCAGCGAAAATCACCTAAGAAAGTCTCTAATGATGGTGCGCTATGATCAAAAGTTGCAAATACCAGTCCCTTATATGTTTCAACCCGCGCACGGTGCAAACCCCAGTCCGATTTATCAAAACCCGGCGTATTATCATAAAGCTCATTCGCGGGCATGCCATTTAATGCGCCGTCTAATCCAAAAGCCCATCCATGATAATTACAAACAAAAGAGCGCACCTTACCCTCTCCTGCAAAACAAACTTTATTACCGCGGTGCGGGCAGCTATTGAGCATGACATTGATCGACATATCTTTTGCCCGCGTTACAATTACGGCATCTTCGCCAATATATGTTGTTATGAAATCGCCAAATTCTTTGACCTGACTTTCATGTGCAACAAAATTCCAACAGCGGGCGAAGATATTTTTTAATTCTAATTCATAAATATCTTGTTCACAGAAAATTCGACGATCGATAATTCCTTTTTCTGCATCAACTAAATTACCTAATATTTTCTGCATAACCACTCTCCTATTTAACATACAATAGCGTATCGTTTGCATATTTTACAGGTTATGTCCACTAAAAAAGAATAAAGTTTGATTCCCTAGATTATGCATATCTTCGGCTAATTTTTTCCAGTTGCTCAAAAGAGCGCGTTGGTTCAAATATCCCTTGTCTGTAATCTCATTTTTGCCAATTTCAGGAAGGCGGGGCAAAATTGTAAAACGACGGATATTTCGGCTATTACTTCTATTCTTTTGATTGTAAGAAGCTAGAGCCTCTGTCATTAATGAGATGATATTTTCATCCGATGCAATGGCCACCGCATTTTGTTTTTCTTCGGGAAGGTTAAATGTTTTTTCTAAATATTTGTAATTTGGAATTACAATTAAACCAATATCACTTTTATTATGTCCTGTGATTACAGCATCTAAGATAAAGGGGTGCATGGCTTCAATAATGTTAAGCCGTAATTTACCCACATTAACCCAAGTACCCGTTTGTAATTTGAAGTTTTCGGACAGGCGGCCATCAAATATGATTCCTAGTGCGGGGTCATCATTATCAATAAGCTTTCCTGCGTCACCCATCTGGTAAAAGCCCATTTTATCAAAGACTTCTTTTGTAGCAGCATCATTTCGCCAGTAACCAGTCGTGACGTTAGGCCCTTTAACGCTTAATGCCATTTTATCCTGCTCAGGGGTCAGTTTTATTTGGGTTCCAGGGAGCGGCAAGCCTAAGTTATCGGCTCTTTTTGTATCAAAATAAACGCATGTTGAGAATGGCGCTGTTTCTGTGGAGCCCCAGCCAAAGAATAACATCGGCTTTTCCTGCCCTACTTTTGATGCAATTTTTTCAAGGCGGTCTCTTGCTGTTTGTGAAAGGGCAGCTGCGGCTACAAATATAACTTTTAAATTGGTAAAAAAGCTTTTGGCAAAGGACAGATCATCTTCCAGATGCGGCAATAACGATTCAATACCAGAAGGTACGTTAAAATGTAAGTTTGGTTTGCCGATTTTTAAATTTTCAACGGTGCGCCCAACCAATGCGGGCATTGGCTTACCATCATCAATATTAAGAGTTCCGCCGTGAAATAATATAATATTTAGACAAACATTACCGCCAAAAACATGACTCCAAGGAAGCCAATCAACAATGATAGGAGGGGTCTTTTCAAGGAATTTCCATAAAAGGGCAAGTGACTGCTGATTGCTATATATCATTCTATGGGTCGTAATAACGCCCTTTGGAATACCCGTAGAGCCAGACGTCATCATAATTTTTGCTATAGTATCTGGGGTAATTTTATCTCGGCTAAAAATAACAATATCTTGAGAAACAGGTTTTAAATCTGAAATCAAGGTTACTTTTTCATGCCCCGTTCTGCTTGAAATGAAAGGAATATCAAGTTTTTTAGTGAGATTATCAACGGCCTTACTAAACATCTTAGGATCAGCAACATATATGGCACCTGCTTCAATAATATCAATAATTTGCTCTAACTTCTGCGCTGATTTGGCCGCTAACGCATAAGCAACCGAAATCGGAGCGGTAGGTATGCCAACCATCATTGCTGCGAAGCTTACCAATGCATGATTAATTGTATTTGCCGATAGAATTAACAGGGGCTGTTTTTCATTTAAACCAAGGGATAGTAACCGCGAAGCATAGTCCATGACCTGTTCTAGGAATTCCTCATATGAAATTTCATTCCAGCCATCACCTGTACGTTCACGCATAAATACTTGGTGGGGTGATTTTTTTATTCCAATTTATTCAATATTGTTTCATCTGATGGAACAAAGGGAATGTCATTACTTAAAATCATAGAGCCATCATCTAATTTAATTTGGCTGATTGATGG
>JADGEY010000107.1 GCA_016744185.1 Emcibacteraceae bacterium
ATGTGGAATATGAATTTACAGCTGATCTTGAAAACCAGCTTGATCTGGTCTCTGATGGCAAAAAAGATTATAAAACTGTCTTAAGAGACTTTTGGACAGATTTCTCTGCTTCAATTGGTGAGACAAAAGAGCTTAGGGTGACCGAAGTGCTTGATGTGCTTACCGATATGCTTGCCCCCTTTATTTTTCCACAAAGAGAAGATGGCTCTGATCCAAAATCTTGCCCTAAATGTAAAGAAGGCGTACTCAGCCTTAAAACAGGTAGGTTTGGCTCTTTCATTGGCTGCACAAATTACCCAGAATGTAATTTTACCCGTCAAATGAAAAACGGCATCGGTGATGATTCTGGTGAAGGTGATGGTCCAAAAGTTCTTGGAATTGATCCTAAAACGAATATGGAAGTAACCATTCGCACAGGGCGTTTCGGCGCATATATTCAGCTTGGCGAGCCTGTTGATAAAGAAAAACCAAAAAGAGCAACCATTCCAAAAGGCATGGAAATGGACAAGGTAGATTTTGACCGTGCGCAAGAACTTCTTGCCCTGCCAAGAGATGTTGGCATGCATCCAGAAGATGGGAAGGTTATTAAAGCCGCTATTGGACGTTATGGTCCTTACCTTTCTCATGCGGGGTCATTTGCCAGTCTTAAAGATCCAGAAGAAGTTTTTACAATCGGCATTAATCATGCTGTGGTCACTCTCGCCGAAAATGCGGCAAAGCGGGGCAAGAAAGCAGAACCTTTAAAAGACCTTGGCGCGCATCCTGCGGACGGTGATCCTGTTCTTGTTATGGACGGGCGTTATGGCCCTTACGTTAAACATAAAAGAATAAATGCGACTATTCCAAAGGGGACTGAACCTACCGACATAACAATGGAAGAAGCGGTTAAGCTGCTTGAAGCACGTGCGGCAAAAGGTAAAAAGAAGAAACCTGCTGCAAAGAAAAAAGCCGCCCCTAAGAAAAAAGCTGTAGCTAAGAAAAAAACAGCTGCTAAAAAAGCTCCTAAAAAGAAAGCGGCTGCGAAGAAAAAGCTCGCCGCTAAAAAAGAAAAAACATAATATTTAAAAATTATAAATAGAAAGAATTATATAAAACCATATGGCAGAAAAAACGCCACCCCCCTTCCCGACTAAAGAAGAAATTTTAAATTATATTCGGGAAAATCCAGCAAAAGCCTCAAAAAGAGAAATTGCAAGAGCTTTCGGACTCAAAAATGATGCCCGCATAAAGCTCAAAAAACTAGTAAGATCAATGACCTTGGACGGCGAACTTGCCAAAGGTCACAAAGCAAAATTACATATCAGCGATGAAATCCCGCCCGTTCTTGTTGTTCAAATCACAGGAACGGACAGATTTGGTGATCTTATCGCTTCTCCTGTCAATACAGCGGTAGCTGATACTGAAAAAGCTCCAGAAATCTATATTTCAGCTCATGATAAAAAAGCGAGCCTTGCTATTGGCAGCCGTGCCTTGGTAAGGATTAGCCCTCATAAAGATAAATCAGGTTATAGTGCAAAAATCATTCGTATTCTTGAAGGCGAATCCACTATTCTGCTTGGGGTATTTACCCCCGATGATGATCATATCGCTTACGTCAAGCCCACTGATAAAAAAGACCGTAATCAATATTTAATTGCAAAGTCAGATTGGAACGGCGCAAAAGAAAATGATCTTGTGCTGATCGAAATAATATCAAGAAGCAAAGACCGCCGCAGCCATAAAGCAAAAAATGCACGGGTAAGAGAATGCCTTGGCGCATTATCAGACCCCCGTTCGGTAAGCCTGATCGCTATTCATACTCATGGCATTCCTAATGAATTTTCAGAGCAAGCCTTGCTTCAGGCCGAAGCATCAAAGGAGCCTACCCTAGGTGATGTGAGTGATTTACGTCATATTCCCTTAATCACTGTTGATCCAGAAGATGCCCGTGACCATGATGATGCTATTTGGGCAGAAATGACCAAGGATGGCGGCTGTCACGTTCTGATTGCTATTGCCGATGTTGCCCGCTACGTCACCCCTGCGTCCGCTATCGATAAAGAAGCGATCATTAGAGGGAACTCTGTTTATTTCCCTGACCGTGTCGTCCCGATGATCCCTGAAAGACTGTCTAATAGGCTATGTTCTTTGCAAGAAGACAAAGACCGCTATACGCTTGCAGTTCATATTTATTTTGATCATAGAGGCAAAAAGATCAAGCATAAGTTTGTTCGCGCCCTTATGCGCTCGCACGGCAGCCTATCCTATGAAGAATTTCAGGCAGCCCATGAGGGAGAAGTATCAGAGCGGGCAGCTCCTTTGCTCCAGTCGGTTATCGAGCCGCTTTATAGGTCTTATGAGATTTTATTAAAAGGCAGGAAACACCGTGAGCCATTAGAGCTTAGCGTTACCGAGCGGAAGATTAAATTTGACGATAAGGGAAATATAGAATCTATATTACCCCGCATTTCCATCGAAGCCCATAAGCTAGTCGAAGAATTCATGATACAGGCAAATGTCGCGGCAGCAGAAGAATTGCAGCGTAAAGGCGCGATCTGCATGTACCGAGTTCATGAAGAGCCTAGCTTTGATAAAATTGAAAATTTGCGTGAATTTTTAGAGAGCCTAGATCATGTTTTTGCTAAAGGGCAAGTTATTCGCCCAAAGGTTTTTAATAATTTTCTAAATAAAGTAAAAGGCACGCCACAGGAAGAAGTTATTAACACCATCATTCTACGCACCCAAATGAAAGCTGTTTATACAGATGAAAATATTGGGCATTTTGGATTATCACTTACCAATTATGCCCATTTTACGTCCCCAATAAGACGTTACGCTGATATTCTTGTCCATAGGTCATTGATTAAAGCTTTAAAATTAGGCGATGATGGATTAAGCGATCATGACTTTAAAAAATTTAAAGAAACAGCAGAACATATAAGCACCACGGAGCGTACCGCTATGCTGGCAGAGCGCGAATCTACCGATAGATATGTGGCGGCTTTCATGAAAAATAATATTGATGAATATTTTGAGGGCAGAATCGCTGGGGTTAGCAGGGCAGGATTATTTGTCGCTCTTACAGAATCTGGCGGTGATGGGTTCGTTCCTATTTCTTCTATCATGGGAGATTACTTTCATCATAACCAAGATCATCATATGCTGGAAGGCGAGCGCACTGGTCTGACCTATCAGCTTGGCGACCAAGTTACTGTGCGCCTCAAAGAAGCGGCTCCCATTACAGGAGGGCTTATTTTACAGCTTAGAGACGAAAAACTAGACGAAGCTGCGGCAAAATCTGGCAAAGGATCTTTTAGAGGACGGGTGAAATCTGGAGGCAAAGGTAGGGGCGGTGCAAAGTCAAATAAAAGATTTTCACGGCGGCGAAAGCCAAAAGGCTAGCATAATTAAAAAAATACCTCTCATGAGCGAGAAATACTTGACTTAATCTCTAATCACTGTATTTTTCGCATGTAATTTATAGAACTTCTTAGAAACGGAGCCAAAAATGGCCAAACCATCAGTTGTAAAAATCAAGCTTGTCAGCACTGCTGATACGGGTTATTACTATGTAACAAAGAAAAATCCACGCAATCTAACAGAAAAAATGGTCAAACGTAAATATGACCCTGTTGTGCGTAAGCATGTTGACTTCAAAGAAGCTAAAATTAAATAATTATAGATTTTTTGATCGCTAAAATAGATTTTCAAGCCAGATAAGATTATTTTCTTCTCTGGCTTTTTAATTTCTGGTTTTTTATTTTTTATAAACCGCAAACCTTATTACGCCCTGTCTCTTTTGCTTGATAAAGAGCCTCATCAGCGGATCCCATAAGGGAAGTCCCATCCATATATTTATCCGCAGATAAAGAAACCCCTATGCTCACCGTTATCGCAATAGGCACTGAATGATTTGAAATTTTAAAAGGTATTTTTTCAATTCTAGCACGAATCCGTTCCGCAACCAACTTTACAAATGTAGCATCACTTTTAGGAATAATAATAATAAATTCTTCACCGCCATATCTAACCGCTAAATCAATCGTTCTAATATTACGGATAATGCGTTTAGCAAATTCAACAAGCACTTCATCACCCGCCATATGCCCATAAGTATCATTCACCTTTTTAAAGAAATCTATATCCATCATAATGATCGATACGCTATCTCTATCTTCATTTGTAGGGCATAGAAGGTTTTTTAAGTAATTATTTAAAAAATATCGATTATAAAGACCCGTTACAGAATCTGTAATAGCCATCTCCATATTCCGCTTCATATTTTCTCTCAGGCTTTCAGCGTACATTTTTTGTCTAATTTGAGATTTTACCCGTGCAATTAGCTCATTTTTATCAACAGGCCGAACAAGATAATCCATTACGCCTATCTCCATAGCCTGAACCATTTTGTCATTTTCATCTTCATCTACAAGAACAATAAGCGGTGTATGGCGTGTTTCTTCACAGTTTTTTATTTGCGAGCACAATCTTAACCCATCAATATCTGGTAAAGATAAACTAATCATTATAAGGTCATATCTGCAAAGATTAAAATCTGTAATATTTCCGTCAGAAATATCTACTTTTGCAAAATCATCCATATAAGAAGATAACCTTTGAGCGCTACTACTCGAACTTTCAATAAGGAGGATATTCGTGCTTTGAGCCGCAAGATTAAACTTAAGAGGAAATTTAACAACTTCAATTGTTTTAAGGTTTTCTACTGTTACCTCTCTCATACGCAGCTCATCCATTAGCATTTTTAAACGCACTAATGAACGCACTCTGGCAAATAAAGGAAGGTCTTTAATCGGCTTGGATAAGAAATCATCTGCGCCGGCTTCTAATCCTTCTACTCTTTTTGATGTTTGATCAAGAGCCGTTACCATAATCACAGGGATGTGGGTCGTTCTTGGATTGGATTTAATACGCCTGCAAACCTCAAAGCCATCCATTTCAGGCATCATAACGTCAAGTAAAATAATATCGGGAAGATCAGTTTCTAAAATTTTAAGAGCATCTTTACCGCTAAGAGCCGTTATCACATCAAAATACTCATTCTGAAGCTTTGCTTCTAAAAGTTTAACATTCTGAATAATATCATCAATAACAAGAACTCGTGCACTCATATTAACTAACAAACTTTCGTACGGTTTCAATAAACTGGCTAACAGAAATAGGTTTTGCGATGTAAGCTTCACAGCCTCCTTCGCGAATTTTCTCTTCATCCCCCTTCATGGCAAAAGCCGTTACAGCAACAACGGGAATAGATTTTAATTCTTCATCTTCCTTAAGCCATTTGGTCACTTCTAAACCAGAAACTTCTGGAAGCTGGATGTCCATTAAAATTAAATCTGGTTTTTCTACTCTTGCCACTTCAAGAGCTTTCATGCCTTCTACAATTTGAATGGTTTCATAGCCATGCGCACTAAGAAGGTCACAGAATAATTTCATATTTAATTCATTATCCTCTACAACCAATATTTTCTTTTTTGACATTTTATGTCCTGTTTGATTAAATTATTATTATTATTAATTTTTTAAATCTTTTTATTATCTTTTAAAACTATCATTAGGGTATGAAAAAGCTGTTAACAGTAGTAAATAGAAAGCTATATTAATAAATCCATTAAAAAAAACTAAAGTCAGATTCCAAAATATGCAGAAAACTACCTATAAAATCACTTTAAATCAAGCAGAAATCATAGCCCTTAAGGCTTTGAAGTTTTTAGCCTCTCAAGAAAAATATTTATTAAGTTTTTTAAATTCAACAGGATTGTCACCTAAAGACTTGTTAGAACATGCTTCCAACCCTGAAATATTAGGAAGCATTTTAGAATTTCTCCTCCAAAACGAAGAAAAATTAATAGATTTCTGTAAATTAGAAGATATAAACCCTTCTGATATTGCTTCTTTACAAGAAGTTCTTGTTAAAAAATAGAGTATTACTTATGAAATATGCATTAGAACAAATTAAAACTCTTAAGTTAAAGCAAAATTACCCTACGGTAATATGC
>JADGEY010000108.1 GCA_016744185.1 Emcibacteraceae bacterium
GTGACCCTTCGTTCCAATTAGCTAAAATAAAACAAATGGTTAAACAATAAATGAACTAGTTATCTGGTACAGCCCCAATAAAATTTGGAATTTACCATGATCAAGACCAGAGCATTTTTTTTGTAGTGTAATGATTGGGTTAGTTCTTACGGTACTTTCGACGCTTACCATAAAATATTTTTTCCCTGATTTAAAGGAGGGGTCTCTAATGCTTAGAATAATGGTCATTTCTGGTATTACAGGCATGCTTATAGGTTGTTTTTTTAAAAAAATTGACAATAATTCTTAAGCCAAGGCTTGAAGATTCAATATTTGAACGGGTTGAAAAAAATAGGTTATAAACACTATGAACTATCTTAAAACTACGCCCCAAAAAATAGCTATAAAAAACCTCTTGAATTTTAAATTTAACATAGGGGGTGAAATCTTTCTTCCTTTAATGATCGTTTTTGGAAAAGGTCTTGTAATAGGTTTTTGTATAGGGGCTATTGCATATGCTGTTTATTTTTTATATTTTAGTAATAGTTTGTCTTTACCTAATGCAAATCTAGTGACAATAATTAGCTCAATAGTAGTTCTGTTCGTTATTTTTAGTAAGAATAGTATAAAAAATAATCAATAGGGGCAGCAGTGACTCTGATCCCATCTTTTATGCTGTTGTTCTCATGTTAGACTGTTTCATTTATTATTTATCGTCTTGCTATAATAATGTGAAATATATTTTCTCATAAATATTTGCAGAAAAACTCTTCAAACCCTTTAAATATTCTGTGATGTCCCTTTCTATGGGGACATCTTTTTTGAGGCAAATGATATATAACACGTTATGGATTAATTGAAGCCAATAACAGGGAGTATAAAATGACGCAGAATCCAGAAGATGTTTTAAAGGGAAAAAACCGTCCATTCACAGGGGAAGAATATATTGACAGTCTTAAAGACGGTCGCCAGATATGGATTTATGGAGAAAAGGTTGAAGATGTAACAACTCATCCCGCTTTTCGTAATAGCGTGTGTACGGTAGCGAATATGTATGACCGCCTTCATGAAGATAGAAAGTCTGATAATCCTATTGTTACCTGTGATACGGATACGGGAAACGGCGGCTTTACACATAAGTTTTTCCGTGCAAATAAGCAAAAAGAAGATATTATTGGTCAAAGAGATGCGATTGCTGAATGGGCTCGTATGTCTTATGGCTGGATGGGCAGAAGCCCTGATTATAAGGCAAGTTTGATGAATACGCTGGGCGGTAATAGTGAATATTACGGTGAGTTCGCTGGCAATGCAAAGAGCTGGTATAAAAGAGCGCAGGAAAATGTTCTTTATATGAACCATGCGATTGTTAATCCGCCCGTTGATAGAAGCAAGTCTGCAGATGAAGTTAAAGATGTTTTTATTACAATCGATAAAGAAACCGATGCAGGGGTTTATGTTTCTGGCGCAAAAGTGGTGGCAACAGGCTCGGCGATTACCCATTATAATTTCTTAGGTCAGACAGCGGCTCAGGTGATTAATGATGATAGCCTTGCCTTGATGTTTATTGTTAAGATGAATAATCCAGGGCTTAAGCTTATTTCACGGGCATCATATGAGCAAACGCAAAGCACGATGCATAGTCCGTTTGATTATCCATTATCAAGCCGTTTTGATGAGAATGATGCGATTATTGTGTTCGACAATGCTTTTATTCCTTTCGAAGATATTCTCATTTTCCGTGATCCTGCACGGGTTCGCTCATTCTATGTTGAAAGCGGTTTTGTGCCGATGTTTAATATGCATGGCTGTACAAGATTATCGGTAAAGCTTGATTTTATTGCAGGGCTTCTTGCTAAGTGCTTGAAGGCTGCGGGTACATTAGACTTCAGGGGCGTTCAGGCGCAGCTTGGCGAAGTTATTGCGCTGCGTAACAATATGTGGGCATTAACCGATGCGATGGTTTACAACCCTGAAATTGTGGACGGGCGGATTTTACCAAATACAAGAGCAGCGTCCGCTTACCGTGTTTTAGCCCCAGATGCTTACCCTAAAATTAAAGGCATTATTCAGCAGACCTTAACCAGCAGTTTGATTTATTTAAACAGCTCTGTAGCAGACTTTAAGAATCCTGAAATCGATGCTTATCTCTCAAAATATGTAAGAGGTTCAAACGGCATTGACCATAGGGAACGCATTAAGCTTATGAAATTAATGTGGGACGCAACAGGATCAGAATTTGGCGGGCGGCATGAATTATATGAGCGCAATTATGCGGGAAGCAATGAAGAAACGCGCTTGCAATGTTATTTCCAGTCTTTAAGCAGCGGCTTAATGGACAACATGCAAGATCTTGTTGACCAATGTATGAGCGAATATGATGAAGATGGCTGGACATCTGATAAATGGATAAATAATAAATAATCTAAAATCCTATGAATGCCCATATTTAGCTTTAATATGGGCATTTTTTTTAAGGGCAATATTTTTGTCAGTTGGTGCTTGTGAAATGGGGGGGAGAATGTTAGTTTCCCTTCATATTTAACCCTTAAATAAAGTAGGTAGAAGATGTCAGTTGATAAAGACACAGTTGCGAAAATCGCAAATCTAGCACGCATTGATGTTCCCGAAGAGAGAAGAGAATCTCTTGCAGGGGAGCTTAATAATATTTTAAATTGGATAGAGCAGCTTTCTGAAGTTGATACAGACGGCGTAGAACCTATGACATCTGTGGTAAGTCAGCCTCTTTTTCGCCGTGCTGATAAAGTCACAGACGGCGGATATAGAGATCAAATTTTGGCAAATGCCCCCACATCAGAGCATGGCTTCTTTGCTGTGCCTAAAGTTTTAGAATAGGGGGCTTTAAAATGACTGATCTTACAAAACTTACCCTCTCGCAGGCCCGTAGCGGACTTGATAAAGGCGATTTTTCAGCCCGTGAAATAACCCAGCAGCATTTAAAAGCGATAGAATCTGCAAAGGCCCTTAACGCTTATATTGTAACAACAGAAGAAACCGCACTTGCCCAAGCGGATAATGCAGATGCGATGATTAAAGCAGGCACGGCAAAGGGCATGACGGGCATTCCCATTGGCATTAAAGACCTTTATTGCACCAAAGGCGTTCATAGCTGTTCGGCTTCTAAAATTTTAAAGGGTTTTAAGCCTGAATATGAATCAACAGTTACTCAAAATTTATTTGATGATGGGGCGATCATGCTTGGTAAAACAAACATGGATGAATTTGCCATGGGCTCATCAAATGAGACTTCTTATTACGGCGCAGTAAAAAACCCTTGGCGTGTGGGTGATAAGGACTATGTCCCGGGCGGATCATCTGGCGGCTCTGTTGCAGCGGTTGCGGCAGATATTGCGATTGCAACAACGGGAACAGATACAGGCGGCTCTATTCGCCAGCCTGCATCTTTCACAGGGCTTGTAGGGTTTAAACCTACTTATGGGCGTTGTTCACGCTGGGGAATGATTGCCTTCTCATCATCTCTTGATCAAGCAGGGCCTGTAACTAAAACGGTTCGGGACGCTGCTATTATGCTGGAATCAATGGCAAGCTATGATGAAAAAGATTCGACCTCCATTAATGTTCCTGTGCCTAATTTTGAAGCTTCTTTAAAAGGCGATATTAGAGGCGTAAAAGTCGGCATTCCTAAAGAATATTATTTAGAAGGAATGCCTGTAGAGATTGAAAAGCTCTGGCAGCAGGGAATACAGTGGCTTAAAGAGGCAGGTGCAGAAATCGTTGATATATCTTTGCCTCATACTAAATATGCCCTTCCAACCTACTATATTGTTGCGCCTGCTGAATGTTCATCAAATCTTGCCCGCTATGACGGGGTTAAATATGGCATGAGAGTTCAGGGTGACAGCCTTGATGATATGTATAGTAAAACCCGTGCAGCAGGTTTTGGTGAAGAGGTTCAGCGCCGCATTCTTATTGGAACGTACGTTTTATCCGCTGGATATTATGATGCTTATTATCTTAAAGCGCAGCGTGTTCGTGCGCTTATTGCGGAAGATTTTAACAAAGCTTATGAAATATGTGATGTGATCTTAACGCCAACGGCTCCGTCCGCAGCTTTTGCGCTCGGTGATAAGCTAGATGATCCTTTGGCAATGTATTTAAATGATGTTTTTACCGTTCCTGCGTCTCTTGCAGGGCTTCCTGGGATTTCCGTTCCTGCGGGGCTTGATAATAATGGACTGCCTTTAGGTTTGCAGCTTCTTGGTAAGGCTTTTGAAGAGGGTGCGCTGCTGAACGCCGCCGAAGTTCTTGAATCCGCTGCGGCATTTACTGCCAAAGCCCAAAAATGGTGGCTATAGGAGAAATATTATGACAAAAAATCTTATACAAGGCATAACGGGAAACTGGGAAATTGTGATTGGTCTTGAAGTCCATGCCCAAGTTAAATCAGAATCAAAATTATTTTCAGGAGCTGCGACCGCTTTTGGGGCAGAGCCTAATAGTCAGGTTAGTTTTATTTGTGCGGCAATGCCAGGAATGCTGCCTGTCATTAACGAAGAATGCGTACGCCAAGCTATTCGAACAGGGCTTGCTATGGGCTGTAAAATTAATCTTAGGTCTGTTTTTGACCGTAAGAATTATTTTTATGCCGATCTTCCACAGGGTTACCAAATTTCGCAGTTTAAAGATCCTATTGTGGGCGAGGGGACTATAATTGTTGATTTGGAAGATGGTTCAAAAAAAACCATCGGTGTGGAAAGATTGCATTTAGAACAAGATGCAGGGAAATCCATGCATGACCAGCATCCAGACCTAACCTATGTTGATTTGAACAGATCAGGCGTTGCTTTGATGGAAATTGTATCTATGCCAGATATGCGCTCTCCCGAAGAAGCCTCTGCATATTTTAGAAAAATTCGCTCAATCGTGCGTTATGCAGGAACGTCTGATGGTAATATGGATCAAGGGTCAATGCGGGCGGACGTTAATGTATCGGTGCGTAAAGTCGGTGACCCTCTTGGCACGAGAACAGAGACAAAAAATGTTAATTCTTTAAGATATGTCTATCAAGTAGTTGAATCAGAAGCAAAACGCCAAGTGGCTCTGATTGAAGATGGTGGCACCGTAAAGCAAGAAACACGGCTTTTTGACGTGGCAACGGGAACGACTCGCCCGATGAGATCAAAGGAAGATGCCCATGATTACCGCTATTTTCCTGATCCTGACCTGCTGCCGCTCGAATTTTCTCAAGAATTGGTTGATGAGCTAAAAGAGGCTCTTCCAGAGCTTCCCGATGCAAAACATGCCCGCTTTACGGCGGATCTTAATATTTCTGATTATGCGGCAAATGTTCTTGTGTCTGAAAAAGAAAATGCGGATTATTTCGAGAGCGTTCTTGCTGCTTTTGCAGAAAAAACGGGTAAGAAGCCTAGCGAGCTTGCGACAGCCTGTGCGAACTGGGTCACGTCAGAGCTTTTTGGTGCGCTTAAAAAACTTGGTGAAAATATTAGTGAATGTTCTATCTTGCCGAGCCATGCAGGAGAGCTTCTAGCTCTTATAGATGACGGCGTGATCTCTGGACGTATTGCAAAAGATGTTTTTGAATTTATGCTTTCCGAGAAAAAGCCGCCTGCTCAAATCGTAGAAGAAAAAGGTATGAAACAAGTTTCCGATACAGGTGCAATCGAAGCTATCATTGACAAAATATTAGCAGATAATGAAGATAAGGTTATTCAGTACCGTGGGGGCAAAGATAAACTTCTTGGTTTCTTTGTGGGACAAGTGATGAAACAAACGGGCGGAAAAGCGAATCCTCAAGTCGTGAATAAACTTTTAAAACCAAAATTGAAGGGTTAAAATAGCCAAGATTTATTTTTAAAGTTTTTATTTTAGGGAAACTGAAATTTATCAGGGCAGAATCATTAATTGTTAACATTTTAGTAATTTTTCTCTAAAACTGTTGTCCAT
>JADGEY010000109.1 GCA_016744185.1 Emcibacteraceae bacterium
GGTATATAGTGACATAGCTACATTGTATGTATATTGACAACGTTGTAATAAAATATAGGAATAATATATGAAAAGAATATTTGGTATTTTTATGACCACATTCTTAATATTTGCTCTTTCTTCTGGGAATGCCCTCGCAAAAAAAGAAAGAATCCAGAAACATAAAAAAAAAAGCAAGATTTTATTATTCCTTGCGGTCATCCTGTCTGGCGTACATTAGATTTTTGGGTAGGGGAATGGCAGGTTTTTCATAAAAAATCTGGCAAGCTTGCAGGCTATGACCGTGTGATCAGAACATTAAAAGGCTGCGTTATTCAGCAAAATTGGCTTTCTCTTGATGATCATTTTTCATCGCCTTACGTTCCTTTTCGAATGGCAGGAAAAAGCCTGACCAGCTTTACGGGAAAAGAATGGGTGCAGTTTTGGACTGATAATCAAGGGGGGACATTGATTTTACGGGGAAAATTTGAAAATAAAGTTTTTACCTTAAAAAATGAGAAATTAACCGAGGGCTTTAGATACCGATCAAGATATTTTAAAGAAAAAAATGGTATTGTACGCATTATACATGATCGTAAATATGAACATGCTATTCCTGAAAATTCTATAGATAAAAAAGAAAATGCCTCTAATTATGCCAAACCAATAAATAACGAATGGCATGTTATTTCTGATTTGATATATCGGAAAAATAATAATCAACTTTTATTGCCCAAAGATTTAAAAACCTCTCTAAAGTTCACCAAACCCTAAGTAATAGTAAATAGTAAATAGTAAATAGTATTGTAATAGGTTTAGTAATGAAAATAGTAATAATGATATCTTTAGCAGCCCTGTTGCTTAACGGGCTTGCTGCATGTAGTTCTCCTTCAAGAACTCCTTCTACTTCTAACTCTAATCCTCCTCCACCGCCGCCTCCGCCTCCAACCCCAGATCCAACCAAAACAAAAGCATATTATGAAACGGCAGAATATAAACGTAGTTATGCTTTGTCCGCGCTCAAGGCTTCTTCTGCCTATGCAAAAGGTCATAAAGGCAAAAATACTCTTATTGCTATGATCGATTCTGGAATTGATATAGATCACCCTGAATTTACAAATAAAATTCATTCTGGAAGCAAGAATATAATTACAGGTAGTAAAATAGAATTTGGTGAAATTTTAAATAAAGATGGTAAAGGGGGGCATGGTACGGCTGTGGCTGGAATTATGGTTGCTAACCGAGATGGATCAACCAATGATCATTATGAAAATATGCATGGGATTGCTTATGAATCAAAAATACTCGTCATTGCAGCTGCGAATAAAGAAACCTGCGAATCTGAAAAAGGCTGCCGCTTTAGTCAATATGATATTGCAAATGCAGTAGATTACGCCCGCCAGCAAGGCGCAAAAGTTATTAATATCAGTTTGGGATCAAAATATTCTCGTAGATCTTATCTAACAACTGCTTATAAAGCGGCTGTGAAAGCGGGAATCGTCATTGTCTTATCCGCAGGTAATATAGGCGAAGACACCCCCGAAGGAGAGGCAGACCAGCCCGAAGCAAGCGCAGCCGCCGCATGGGCAGACTGGTCAAATGGTCAAATCATTGCTGCGGGGGCCCTTAAGCAGAATGAACTCCTAGCAAAATTTTCTTATAAAGCAGGGGAGATTGGAAAAAATGTCTATCTTGCTGCTCCTGGCGTTAGCCTTGCAACAACACGTCACGGGGGAGACTATAAGTATTTTTCTGGAACTTCCGCTGCCGCCCCTGTAATCTCTGCTGCTGTCGCTGTTGTTTTAAGCAGTTCGCCAAATTTAACAGGTAAAGACGCGGTTTCAATTTTATTTGAAACGGCAACAGATCTTGGGGAGGCAGGTAATGATATCATCTATGGAGCAGGGCTTATTAATTTAGAGAAAGCTCTTAAGCCTATTGGGCAACGATCTATTATGGTTCAAAGTCTCTCCAGCCCTTCAAAATCTCGTAAAGTAAGTTTAGCGGCAAGTGACATTATAGCAGGCGGTGCTTTTGGGCATCTAAATGGACTTAAAAATATTCTTTCTAAAGTTCATGTTTTTGATAAATATAATCGCTCCTTTAACCTTGATATGAATGGATTTTTAGCTAAAGATCATCAGCGGCAAAATTCTATCGACCTTAGCTCTTTACTAGCAGCATCACAGACAAGCCGTCATTCAACATTACAGTTTAACAAAAATATCACTGCCGAGTTTTATTGGCAAAAACAAACAGATTTTAAAGAGCAGGAAGAACGTATTTTTCCCCATCTTAAAATGCAAAACAAGCAAAATTATAATTTACGTTTCATGATGACTTATGAGCTGGGAGGGCGTGCTGCCCGAACAGAGCAGAGCCATAAATTAACCTTTGCAAGCGGCATGTCTATAAATGAGATTTTAGGAGCCTATAAAAAAGATGATTTTTTAGTCACAGGGCGTAATGATTTCACCTCGCTTATCCCCTCTCAAAATATGAAGCTTATCAGCAGCGATTTTAAAATGTCGGAAAAAACATTATTTCAAATGGCAATGAGCTTTGGAAATCAAAAAGATAAAAGACAATCTAATCTTCTGACCAAAAGAGAAGCCTTAGATTTTTTAAGTCCTAAAAACCAATTCTCTTTTATTGGTAAATTATCTTACAGAGCTTTAAATTCTTTGAAAATAGGCGGTGATTTTGGCTATATTGAAGAAGAGGGCAGCGTTTTAGGCAGTCAGTCTTACGGCGGCATTGCACTTGGGCTTGGGGCTAAAACCCATTATGTTGGGTTTCATCTAGAAGCGGATATCACCGCCTCCATAACGTTCTTTGCTAAAGGGTCTATCGGAAAAGCGGAAATTAAAAACTCTGCCTCAAGTCTTATACAGAAAATAAACGACGTAAGCTTAAGTAGTTTTTCAGCAGGATTTAGTGCATTTTCAACCTTTAAAGAAGGCGACCGTATGACATTTGCAGTAAGCCAGCCTTTGAAAGTAACCTCTGCATCTACAAATATTTCCTATGTCAGCGGTAGAGATTATAAGAGAAATATTTTAAATTTTAGCGAGCAGAATGTGGATCTTTCCCCTCAAAAAACAGAAATTGATTTAGAATTTACATATAAAATGGCGGAAATTATGGGAGCTTCGTTACAGCTCAATCTGCTTCATCAATTTAACCCAGCTCATAATCAGCAAAGCAGGAATAATAGTTTTATTATGCTTAAAATAGCTTCTAAATTTTAAGAAAGTTTTTTTTAAATAATTTTTGGGTCATAATCATTAACCCAGTTAATAAATTCTTTATCATCTAAAGGGGTGCTAAAATAATATCCTTGTAGGAGGTCACAGCCTTTTTCTTGAAGAAGCTTGACCTGCTGGGGCGTTTCAACGCCTTCTGCTACAACATTAAGCCCAATAGAATGACCCAGATGAATAACAGCATCTGTAATAGCGGCATCCTCATGATTTTCAATAATCTCACGGATAAAAGATTGATCAATTTTAAGCTGGTCAACAGGAAAACGCTTTAAATAAGCCAGAGAAGAATAACCTGTTCCAAAATCATCAATAGCAAGAGATATTCCAATATTGGAAATTTCTTCTAATTTTTCAATCATGGTTTCTATATCTTGAATAACAGTACTTTCTGTGATTTCAAGCTCTATATATTTAGGATCTAAGTTAGATATTTTTAAAGAATCCCGAATGCTGGCAATAAAATCTTGAGAGTGGAATTGCCGTGCTGAAATATTAACACATATTTTAAACAAATAGCCTTGATCATGCCATTTTTTCATTTGAACGCAAGCCGTATCAAGTACCCATTGCCCAATAGAATGAATAAGCCCCGTGCTTTCAGCAATTGAAATAAAAGAGTTTGGTGGAATCATTCCTCTTTCTGGATGAAGCCAGCGGATAAGGGCTTCCACGCCCACGACTTCTAATGTTTTTGCATCAATTTGAGGCTGATAATAAAGTAATAACTCTTCATTATCAATCGCTTGTGCGAGCTGTGTGGCTATTTGTTTTTCAAGTTTTGCACTGGAATCCATTTCTGAATTATAAAGCTTATATGTACGCCGCCCATCTTCTTTTGCTTTATAGAGCGCAACATCCGCCATACGAAAAAGCTCCTCAGGATCCTCGGAATCTGCTGGATAAAAGCTAATACCAATTGAAGTCCCAATCTGAAGAATCTTATTATTAATTTGAACAGGCTCTTGAATGCTTCCCAAAATGCGCTCTGCAATGGTCAAAACGGAACGTTCATTTTCTAGGTTTGTACAAATAATCGAAAATTCATCACCGCCGAGTCTTGCCACTATATCTGTTTCTCTTGCGGCATCTTCTAATCTTGCGGCAACAACTTTTAATAATTCATCCCCTACTCCATGACCATAGAGGTCATTGACAGGTTTAAACATATCTAAATCCAAAAACATAACAGCAAGGGGATTTCCATGCCTGCGAGCATTTTTCAAGCTATTATCCAAAGATTTTTTTAAAAGATTACGATTAGCCAGACCTGTCAAACTATCCTCAAGAGCCATTTTTCGAATACGTTTTTCTGCTTCTTCTTGTTCCGTAATATCCCTAAAAATAACGGTAAATTCTCTTTTTTTAGTAGAAAAAATTTCACTAATGCTAAGCTCAATAGGAAATTCAGTTTTATCTTTTTTAACGGCTGTCTCTTTTATCTTATATTCTGGACATTCCATTTTTTTAACATGATGAAGCAGGTCTTTTGTTGATAAAAATTGCGAAGATTTAAAAAGAGTTAAAATTTCTTTATTTTCAATATCAGCAAGCTCATAATTAAAAATTTCCGTAATGGCTTTATTGACAGTCTGAATCTCACCATCTTCATTGATAGTAACAAGCCCCTCAGCCATTGCATTTAGAATAGCTTGCATATGAATTGCAGATTGCTCGAACTCTTCCCTAGCAATTGCAAGCTCTTCAGCCATACAAATAGCATCTGTCGCTTGCTGCTCCATAATTTGACTATCATCATCTATATTAAGCATATGGTTGGCGAGTATATTATTGCTACTGCGCTGGAACATATCAGCTTTTTTACGGCCTGTAATATCTGTAACAGTAATGATTAAGCCAAAGCCATCTATGACTTTACCTGATATAGAATAATATTTTCCATCAAATTTTGCATATTCAAAATTAAAAGAAAAAATTTCTGAAATATGGTCTGCTTTTATAATTTCCCTAACAATTGAAAATGCAATCGCATTATCATCTTCTATTTTAGTAAGATCAAAACCATCTAACAAAATATCTTTAAGAAAAATATCTTGATCATGAGATTTTGTAATTACAGAAAAACAATTTGAAAAATTTAAATTCCAATTTTGCAAAATAAGATTTTGATTAAAAACCCCAACACATTGAGTTAACCCTTCTAATAAAATAGAACTATCTAATGTTTTTTGTTCTTTTATTGCGGGAATAATTTTTATCAAAACAACCTACTTATATATAAATTGAAGTACGGCTTAATTTTTATGATAATTTATTTAATATCCCGTTAATCTGCAAATAATAACATAGTTTTTATATATTAATATTTGCTCGTTTTAAAAAAAGAAAAATACAAACTTTGATCATTGATGAAAAACATATTTAAATATTGTTGATTCTTTGGGGTTTTAAACCATTTTATAATTTTTTCATTCACTTTTAAACTCGTATGAGGAAATTTTTCAAAATTTAAAATAATTAAACTATAAATATTTAAAATATCTTTATTAAATTCTAATTTAGGAGATTTTTTTTTATAGTTTATTTATTTTTATATGTTAAAGACGAGAATGCGTAATTTAATTTAATTTAACTCTTAACACATTGTTCTTAGC
>JADGEY010000010.1 GCA_016744185.1 Emcibacteraceae bacterium
GTACATGAAAAAAAGATCAATCAGAATAATATAGTACGTCAAGAAATTGCCGTTTCTGACCTGCTGCAAAATTTATCACATGAATTACGCACTCCCTTAAATGCTATCATTGGCTTCTCTGAAATGATTGAAATGGAAATATGGGGGAATGTTAATGAACAATATCTGGCTCAAACTAACCATATATTATTTGCCGCACGTCAATTAAAAGAAACGATAGATAACATTTTAGATTCCGCAAAACTTGATGCAGGATTAATGAAAAATAACCCCTGTAATGTTTCGCTAAAAAGCATTTTATCTCACACCTTATTTTCTGTCGGAGCTGTTGCAGATAGACAAAAAATTGAAGTCTCAAATGATGGGATTGAATTTGATGTTATGCTCTATAAAGACCAAAATGCAATTGAACTATGCCTTATTAAAATTTTAACAAGGAGTTTGCTCCATGCAAGAGAAGGGGAAAAACTTAAAATCCTTGTAAATATGGATTTGCAAGGTAAAGTTATTATTAATGTTCCCCTTTTAGGTCCTGCACTTAAAGAAAGCGAAGCGAAGCATTTTTTTCAAAAAATATCCTATCCCGCAGAAAATGAAGAAATAATAAATACGAATACCCATAATAAAGATTGCATGATTATTACACCAGGATTTGGTTTGTCCGTCGCCCGTGACCTTGCAGAACTCATCGGAGCAAAAGTAGACCTAAAAATCAAAGATGGCTTCATCAGTCATATAATTTTAATATTAAACTCAAATGATAATAATTTTAGAACCGCCACAGATTAGCATAAATATTAATCCATAGTCATCAACACAAGCCCTTGCTAATTAACTAAAAGGCATTAAGGAAAATTGATGGTTTAGGGATAATAGATGCTAAGTTTATACGCACAGCCGCAACATACAATATAGCAGCAATATCAATAGCTCTCATAACCCTAAACCAAAATAATTAACTAAACAATATATGAGTTAACAATCTAAGGCAGCAGCATATATTTTAAGAATGCTCCGCAATCCATACCTCAAGTTCAGCTTTTGGTCTATTGCCCATTTTAGTAGAGACAACCTCGCCGCCCTTAACAAGAAGCATAGTTGGAATGCTCCGCACACCATATTTTGTTGGGGCTTCTGGATTTTCATCAATATCCATTTTAACGATTTTAACGCCTGCATTTTCATTCGAAAGCTCTTCCAATACAGGGCCTAGCTGCTTACAAGGACCGCACCACTGCGCCCAAAAATCCACAAGAACAAGGCTCTCTGATTTTAAAACTTCTGCGTCAAAGGTTTCGTCCGTTACGGCTATTGTACTCATTTTTTTGATCCTTAAGATTATTTTTAATTTTACATATCCAAATGTAAGAACAGTTGAAGGCTTCGTCAAGGGGCTTCAATATTTGTTTGGTTTATTTTTGAATATATCCCTCTAATATTTTTTCTGGTATTTCCATCAACTGCGAAATATCCGTCCATAATAAAGCGCAGCGAATAGTATGCTTCGGATAAATTTCTTGTAAAACCTCACGGTAAGCTGCCATCTGCCGTAGATAAATTTTAGGAATATGACTAACATTTTTAGGCGGCGGTCTATTGGTTTTATAATCAATAATCAGAACCTCATCTTCAAGAACTGCAAGCCTATCAACGAATCCTGATATTGCCCGCTGTCCGATCACACCAATGATCGGAACTTCTGCTCGGCTATTGCTGCCAAATAAATCTTTTAGTTTTTTATCTTCTAAAATACCGATAACTTCATCTTTAAGCAGAGTAATAGTATCCTGTTCTAAATCATGCGCCCCCTGACTTAAAAATCTTATGGCTGTCTTTTCTCTTAAGTCTTTTGGCATATCAGGCAGAATTTCTAGTAATTTATGAATAAGCCTTCCTCTATGATAACGCCGCTGATTATTTTCTTTCTTGACCAATGATTTAAGCGGGCTAAGAGGCGCTGGCTCTTCGTCCTCCATATGCGATGGGACGAGAGGTTTGGGCGGAAAGCTTTCCGCAGGGGGCGGCAGCATCATAAAAGAAGGAAGCGGCTCTATATCTTCTATCTGCCCATGAGCTGCCTGTTCGGGCAAAACTTCTTTTAACTGGGGTGATGTAAAGCGCAAAGAGCTTGTGCCTTCTTCCCCATCATAGTCAAATTCTTCTATATCCTCTAACCGCCCAAAAGCGGCTTTAATTTGATCATACCAACAGCCTTTTTGCCGTTTATTTTTCTTTTCCCAGCCCGTAATATAAAGCCTGTCTTCCGCCCTTGTTAGAGCCACATAAAGCAGTCTTTTATATTCTTGCTCATTAATTTCTTTAATTTTTTCACGGGCAGAGGTACAGATTTCTGTTTCATTTTCTTTCCCCCCCACCCAAAGAAGCATTTTATTTTGAGAAGAACCCTTTTCCTCCGTCCAAAGAATTTTAGCTCTATCCCTCGGCATTTGACAGGTATCGGGCAGAAAAACAATCGGAGCTTGCAGACCTTTTGCCCCGTGAATAGTCATGATCCGCACTTGATCGCTGCCCTGCTCCATATCCCGTTTAATCGCCACATCACCTGCATTAAACCAGCTTAAAAAACCTTGCAGAGATGAAATATTATTCTGCTCGAAATTAAGCGCGAGCTGTAAAAATTCATCCATCGGATCGGCTGCTTCTGCGCCAAGGCGGCCTAAAATTTTCTCTCTGCCCCTGCGGCTGCCCAAAAGAGAATTAAAAAACTCAAAAGGAGGACGCATATCCGCATCATTGCAAAGCTCTTTTAAAAAAGACGCTGCTTGTTTAAAGCTCTCATTTTCATCTTTTCGCCCCAAAAGTTCTGCCCAAAGGCTGCGCCCTTTTATTCTAGGCTGAGCCAGCTTATATAAATCATCTTCGCTCATTCCAATGAAAGGGGATTTGAGCGCAACAGCCAAGGTTAAATCATCATCAGGCAGCAAAGCAAACTTTCCCATAGCGATCAAATCCATCACCGCAAGCTGTTCGCTTAAAATCATTTTATCTTGCCCTGCCACGGGAATATCAAGAGCTTTAAGAGCTGAAATCATATAATCATCAAATTTAGTCCGCCGCCGTACCAAAATCAAAATATCTCCTGCCGTCACAGGGCGGGCTTGTGAAATTAAAAGCTCTTTTTCTTTAATCCACCTATTTATTTGAGCAGCAATTTTCACCGCAAGACGCATTTCAGGTGAAAAAGCAGGCTTTTGAATAATCGGCGGTGACCAATCTTCTTTTACCTCTTGTTCGATCTCTTTTACCGTTTCCCAAATTTCGACCAGCCCCGCTTCGCCCGTTCGGTGGGGACGGTGAGACACAAGCTCATCGCTAAAAGAGAGCGCCTGCCTGCTTTCAGCATCGTTAAACACCTCATCAACAAGGCTTAAAACTGCCGCTGCCGACCTAAAAGATGTGCCAAGGTTTACATTTTCAAAGCCCGTGCCTGCCTGTTTGGAAAGCTCTAAAAAATGCTCTCTTGTTTGAATAAATTCTTTGGGATCAGCCCGCTGGAAACTATAGATAGATTGTTTAACGTCCCCCACAGCAAAAATCGTTCGGGGGACTTCTGCCTGCTCTTTTATTCTGCTGCGCCTAGAGGTATCCCCCATGAAAAATTCCCCTGCAAGCGTTTTAATCACCTGCCATTGTTCAGGGTTGGTATCTTGGGCTTCATCAACCAAGATATGATCCAAACCACCATCTAACTTATAAAGAATCCAGCTCCCCACATCATGCTTTGACAATAAATTTGTCACTTTAGAAATCAAATCATCATAATCAAGCACCGCATGGCGTTTCTTACTATAATCAAAAGCTTGCATCATCGCATTACCAAGATGGAGCAAGGCTTCTGTGTTTTTTAAAATTATAATTCTGCGCTGCCTATCCGAAATATCTATTATCCGTTCGGCTTCTTCTTCCATAAATTCTAATACGCCAGAATAACGCTCCGCTGTTTTCTTAGAAAGCAATATTTTACGAGTTAAAAAATCTTTTGTTATAAAAACAGTGCAGTAATCATTCCATATTTCACTGCGGTCTTTTGGGACTGACAACCATCTTGCCAATATATCCCCTCGTTTGTTTTCTGCTGGCGTTCCGTCAAGCAAAGCTTCCATCATACTACGGATTTTATTTTCATCACCGCCTAATAAAGCCGTACCCTCTAAGTTCTCCTGCGTATCTTCTTCCTGTAAATCTAAAGTTTTTTGAAGCTTTCTGATTGCCAGTGACACATTATAATTTGACCGCCTCATCATGCTTTCAAGCATGCCCCGCCGAGAGGTCATTTCTTGCAATATTTCAGAGAATGTCTGCTCTGTTACCTGCGTTGATAGATGGCTTAATGCCGCTGCTAATGTGGGATTAATATCAGGTCTTGAATCTTGCAGAACCGCATCTTGTGAGCGTTTTAAATATTCTTTAGCTGTACGCTCGTCCATCACTTGAAAATGCGGGGCAGTCTGGGCTTCGAGAGGGAACTTGCCTAAAAGAGACTGGCAAAAAGCATGAATGGTCTGGATTTTAAGCCCCCCTGCCACGTCAAGCACTTCGGCAAATAACGTACGGGCAATGCTAAATTGTTCATCATTTGGCACGCAGCCCAGTAAATCCGTTAAAATAATTTGAAGTTCTGAGCCTTCACATACCGCCCAATGGCTAAGGTTTTTATTAATTCTATTCGCCATTTCAGCCGCTGCTGCCTTGGTAAAGGTCAGGCATAATATGCGCTGCGGCGGTGTGCCTTCAAGCATGATGCGCAAGACTCTACTGGTGAGAACAAAGGTTTTCCCCGTCCCCGCACTTGCCGCCACCCAAACAGAAGTTTTAGGGTCAGATGCTATCATTTGATCAGGGGTCATGCTCATGAGTCTTCTCCCTTATCTGCTATTTTCTTTTCGTCAGCTCTTTTCTTTGTGCCAGCCTTTATTTTTGTACCGACCTTCTTTATTTTTGTACCGACCTTCTTTTTCTCATCTGATATGCGGTCTGACCATTCTTTTGTTCGGGCAAGATGGTCATAATCGCCGTAGCCTAACGCTTCTGGACGAGGATTATTTAAATAGGGCGTATCTGGACTGGAAAAAACATCAACAAGCTCTTTTAGCCCCTTAAAAGCACTATCCGTAATCGCCATAACGTCCATTTGAGATATTTTACTTTTAGCATTTTCGGAAAAACTTATTATTTTTGCGACTTCTTTACCGCCCGATAATTTCCAATAAGCAAGCTCTGCTATAGAATCTGCGGCAAATTCTTTAAAATATCCACCCCGTGCAAGCAAGGCTTCTAGGGGGAGCTGAGGGGCGTATCCTGCGTGGATTTCTCTTGATGTTGGCACTGCGCCCGTTTTGTAATCAATGATCGAATATCCGCCCTGAGCAAGCTTATCAATACGGTCTGCTTTTGCATTAATGGTAAAATCACCCATGGCAGACGAAAAAGTCATCTCTCCCCTGCATTCGGTCGCCATGACTTTATGACCCTCCGCTCTGCGTGATTTTTCATTATCTATAAACCACTCGGCAATTTGAATAAATCTTGGCCACCAAAAAGCCATCACAGAAGGGCGGTCTGTAATCTGTTTAAATTTTTGCTCGCCAATTTCAAGCAGTTTTTCAAGAGCATCTGAAGGCATTTGAGCTTTATATTCCTTCATAAATTCATCGAGTGCGTCATGAATAATATTACCCTTATCCGCTGCATTTGGCGGCACATCAAGCTCTTCTAACGGATATAAATTTAAAATTCGGCTGGCATAAAGACTGTAGGGGTCTTTCATCCAGTTCTGAATCGCTGTTACCGATAAGTTTTTGGGTCTGTCTTTAACGGGCGGGGCGGGGCGGGACGGCGGTATGAGCAATTCAGATTTCGGCGCATCTAAATCCTGATACCAGCTCATATATTTATTCCCAAAATCAGGGGTTAAAATATTATCTATATGCGCTGCCCCGATTACCGCTTCCATACGGCTAAGCCATCTTGATTTTACCGTTGGTGCAGCGTCCATTTTTTCCGATCTTGTGATAATTACCTTGGGCGCAGATGCCCCTTGAATAAAATCATGAGCCGAAATGCCGATTTTCTCTTCTGGTGCAGGAAGCCCAAATTTTTGCCTCATCGGGCGGCTCATCCACGGGTCGGACGGGGCTTCTGGCGGCCATGTTCCTTCATTTAATCCAGAAAGAATAACAAGGTCGGCATGCTGAAGCCGTCCTTCTAAAGGTCCTAAAATACTAAGTCTTGGATGCTGTCCATATTTTGCCCGCACGGTCACCGATGACATGAATGTTTCAAGGAGTGCAGGATATTCTTCTGGATTTAAAGCTCCTAAATATTCTGATGCGCTATAAATATCTTCGATAAATTTTGCGGCGGCTTCGCCATCTTCTTTTCTCCAAAGTCTTTCATCACCGCTTATTAGACTGTCTTCTTTCTGCACGGTACATAGATTTTCTGCCATTGTAATATGACAAATGAGAACATCTTCAAAAGATGCTGATTTTTTAATCATCATATTTTCAAATGGTGTCATGATACTTGAAAGAATATCCCACCATTTTAGCATTTCATCTTCTGTCTCTTTGATCTTTCTATGGGGGTCTCGGAAATAATTCTTAATCGCTCTTTTTATCCCATTTGTTCCCCCTTCTGGACGTGCGCCCCGCAATATTTCTTTATCAAGACGGCGCAGCATTTTACGGTAATATCCGCCCGTCATACCACCAAAGACAAGAGGGTGCTTAAGGGCAGATAAAAGAGGAACGGGAGAGAATTTTTCGCTGACCATTTGCGCCGTTAATCTTAGAAAAAGCCCTGCTCTACTATTGAAAAGAGGCGTTCCTGCTGAATCATCTATTTTAATTCCCCAGCGGCTCATTTCGCTTTGTACATGCCGTGCAAGCTGGCGGTTTGGGGTGATAAGAGCCGCTGTCTTGCCCTCTATCTCAAGAACAGAACGCAGCAGCATTGCGGCAATTCCAGCCTCTTCCCGTACCGAAGAGGCTATGATAATTTCCATATCTTGAAACGCACTCTTTATCTCTTTTGCTTTAAATTTCTTTGATATATCACGCCACATATCTGTGGTCTGGGCAGGGCGCATAATTTCGCTTAATATTTTACTGCGCGCTTTAGGGCTTTCAGAAACTCTTGTCTTTCCCTCTGTAAAATAATCTGTCCAGTCCCGAATATCTTGCCGCTCTATTTGCATTAAAGACAATGTTTTTTTCATCATAAACTGCGGGTGTGAAGCATCTATCTTATCCCATGATTCATCATCAAGATCAAGATCGGCAGCAGGCAAGACTACCACCCCTTTTGGCAGTTTTAGAGCTGCTATTAAGAGCTTGCCAATGGCTTTTGTGCTGCCGCTTGAACCTGCGATAATAACAGGGGTTTTAGGAGGCTGATCTTCCCAGTTTTGAATCAGGCTATCCCCCAGAATATTATGGCGGTGTACGCAGTCCATATAGCCTGCGGAAAGAAGAATATCGGGCCAGCTGTGGGTTAAAATTTTCAGAAAATCTAACGTCTGCTGCCAATGAGCAGCATATTCATCGGGAACAAGCTTTTCTAGGTCATTAAAATCCAGCTCTTCGCTCTGCACTTGATCTAAAAACTGCCCCAGAGCCCCTGCAAGGACGGCGCACTGGGCTAATTCAGGGGTGCCTTTTCCTCGTCCCTTGTACCAGCGTTTAATAATATCCATTAAAATCATTTGACGCATATAGGGCGAGATGGCAGGCGGTAAATCTAGCTCTTCTTCCGCCAGACTCGCAGATAAGCTGCTTTGAGCGGTCATCTGATCTTCATCCATATTACCAATAGGACGCATGGCAGGTAAAATAATCGCTCGCCCCCCAGAAATTTTAAGAAAAGCATCTCTTAAAGATTTTACGCTGCGCTGATTGGGCAGTAAAATAAGGATTTCTGAAAGCGCAAGCGGGTCGCTGCCGTACTGCGCAAGAATGCCCTCTGCCAAAGCTTCTACGAAAGAAAACCGCTGCGGAATATGATAGATGTTTGAGCGTTTTCTATCCGTCATAATGCACGCCTTTTTATGATTTTTTCCGCTTCTAGGCGCATTTCTGGGCGACCAATATGATACCAATTTCCGCCAAATTCATGACCGTAAAGCATCCCTTTCCCGTAGGCTTTATCAAATAAAAGCCGAAGTGAAAAAGCACCATTTTCCATGCCATCAAAAAGCTGGGGCTTGATAATCATAATGCCCGTATAAATATAGGGAGCTGCTTTATTTTGAGCGCGGGGGGTTAATTTTTTATCCTGAGCAAGATAGAAATCTCCTGCCTCCTCATAGCCAAAGGATTTCTCTACGGGCATGACAAGCATAAGAATATCCATCTTATCTGGCCGCCAAACAGACGAAAGATTTTTTAAAACTGCCAAGGAATGAGATGTGTTCTCAATAATAAAATCACCATTCAGAACAAAAAATGGCTCGTTCTTCATCATCCAGACCGCTCTTTTAATGCCGCCGCCACTATCCAGTAATTCAGACCGCTCATCACAGAGCGTAATGGAAGGGTGTTTTCTGGGGTAGTAATCCGCAAACTCGATCATTTTTTCAGCTTTATGATGCATATTCATAATTACATTTTTTACGCCGCCTTCTTCCACATGATGAAAAAGCTGGCTTAACATCGTGCTGCCTGCGACCTTGATCAAAGGTTTGGGAAGCTCGTCCGTTAGGGGGCGCATTCTTGTTCCAAGACCTGCTGCCAGAATAAACGCTTGCTCAATGCCGCATTTTTTCGGTATGAGATTTTGCTGGCGTTCTTCTATCGGGACATGACCATCTAACCATTTCTTAAGGTTTGAAAAAATATTTTCGTCTAAAGAAGGACTAATCAGCCGCCATAATTTAGGAATATATTTAAGATACGATCCATTGCCATCACGCACTGCTTGGCGAGCAAAAATTCCTAGTATTTTAAGGTTTCTTTGCAAACCTAAAGTCATATAATCTTTTGTAAAACTAGAATGTTTCTCCCCTGTTTGAAGGATAAAATTTTCTAAAATATTCCTCTCTGTCTCTGGCGTAACGTCACGTCTTACATCTTTAAGAAGGCTAACCAGATCATAGGCAGCATGACCTTTCAGCGCATCTTGAAAATCGAGAAGCCCCACTTGCTTATCGCCGCTGCGATCTTTTAGGTCAATGAGATTATCGGCATGATAATCCCTTAAAACAAGAACCGACTGCGCTGCCTTTAAATCAGCGATCAGCTTTTGCCAAATTTTAAGAAAATCTGCACGGGAGCGATCTGGTAAATACTGTCCTGTTAAAGCAGGCATATACCAATCGGTAAAAAGCTCGACCTCACTCAGTAAAAAATCATCGCTGTAAGGGGGGGTAAAATCAGGAACGCCCTTTTTATGCAGCCCAGCCAGAATGCTCGCCGCTTTTTTATAAAGCTCTAATTCCTTACTCGGGCTTTCTTTTAAGATATGAGAATAAAGATCATCGCCTAAATCCTCTGAAATCAAAAAGCCGTTCTCGGTATCTTTTTCAAATATTATAGGCGCACTTAAATTTAAAGAACATAAATATTCCGCCATTTTAATAAATTTTTCCACGCCGCCAAAATCTAGTGGGCTATCCATAAAAAATGCCGTCTTGCCGTCAAGTAAAAGGCGGTCATATTTTCTAAAAGATGCATCGGGCGCTACTGGCACTATGGACGCTTTTGCCCAGTGGGTGCTTTTAAGGAATTCTGTTTTTAACTGTTCTCTCGTCAAGGATATTACCCGTTCTTTCAAAGATTTTTTAGGCGTTTTTGCCAAGCTGTGCCGCCTGCTAAGATAAAATTTCTCATGCCCTGTTCTTTTGTCATTTTAATATAAACTGCGAGTATGTCAGAAGGAAGATGCTTACCCAATTTTGAAGGCCATTCAATTAAAGTAAGTCCTGTATCGAATGCTTCTTCTATTCCCAGCTCGAAAGCTTCTTCTGGCTTCTCTAACCTATAAAGATCGAAATGCCAAATTATAGGCATTTTTTGGTCATGATGATCTGGCTCATATATCTGGAGCAAATTAAATGTAGGGCTTGGCACATCTTCATTAAAACCAAAACCATGAATTAAGGCGCGGGAAAATTCCGTTTTCCCAGCCCCTAAATCCCCATCGAGAGCCAGAACGTCCCCTGCGCCAAGAAAAGATGTTAGTTTTTTTGCAAAAACCTGCATCTGCTCTAGCGATTCAAAAGCAATCTCTTTAATGATTTCCATTTTGTTCACTATAATTTATCGGCAGATTATACCGAACAATTGTCCCCTGCCCTAACATCGATTTAATCTTAATCTCCCCCCCATGAAGTTCAATAAAACTGCGAACCAAAGAGAGTCCTAATCCAGCCCCCTGCCCTTTTGGCACGTTACTACCGACAAAGAATTTTTCATAAATCTTGCCCATCTCTTTAGAAGGTATGCCAACGCCATTATCATTAATCATTATAAAATAATTAACATCATCACTCTCAACCGATATGCTAATTTTTCCATATTCAGGCGTGAATTTTACAGCATTAGCAAGCAAATTATAGAAACAATGCTGAAGACGTTTCTGGTCGCCCTTGACTTTAAGGTTTTCTGGACATGTAACATTTAAACTTAGCTTTTTCTTTGCAATATGCTCCGTTAATTTAACTCGTGATTCCTGTATCATACCCGCCAAATCAAAGGATGAAATTTCTAATTTAATGCCCCCTGCTTCCAATGTTGTAAGGTCTAGAATATCATTAATTAAAGAAAATAAATCACCTGAGGCCTTTAATATATTGCCCGTATATTCTTTTTGTTTATCATTTAGAGCCCCCATATATCCCGCCTCTAACATTTCAGAGAACCCAATGATTGACGTTAGAGGATGACGCAGCTCATATGACATATGCGCTAGAAAATCTGTTTTAATTTTGTGGGATATCTCCAGCGCATCATTACGTTCCCGTAGAGCATGTTCAACCTTATAATGATCCGTTACATCAAGATAAGTCATTAAAACCGCGCCATCAGGCAAAGGGATCGCAGCGTAATCAATAACCCTTTTATCTGTCAAAGTAATTTGCGTATTTAAAATTTCTTTTTTTGCAAAACCACCAACAACAAGATCTTTTAAAACTTCTAAATCATAAATATTAAGGAAATTATCCTGCGATAGAGATAGGATTTCATTAATATGAGGTGCATTTTGTAATTTATCATCTGAAATCTTCCACATGGCTCCAAAACCTGGATTGCAAAGTTTAAGCCTGCCGTCCACGCCAAACACGGCAACAGCTTCATAAAGATTATTTAAAGTCGCTTCTTGCACCGCATTAAGAGTATTTAATGATGTTTCAAGTTTCATGTAATCCGTAACATCTTCATAAAAAATAAGAAGCCCACCAAGAGGGCGGGGCTGGGAAACAACCCGTAACGTACGTTCATCGGGCAAATGCCACATCTCCTCTACAGGCTCTACCGCTCTATAGGCTTCCATCTGTTTTTTCTTCCATTTTGGAAAATCAGTTTGCTCTGGAAGTTTGCGCTTTTCACGCATAATTTCCAGAAGTTCCCTATAATGCAGCTTTGTTGTCAGAAGGCTTTCGGGCAAATCCCAAAGCCTTAAAAACGCAATATTATAGTAATCAAGACTTTTGTCTGATCCGAAAATTGCCACAGCCGTTGAAAGCTTATTTAAAACCTCCGAATATGATTTCACATGCTGCTGAAGCTCTGTTTTAATAAGCTTTATTTCAGTTACATCAATCGCATAACCCACGATAGCATCATCATCAGCCGTTTTATATAAAATATTATGAATGTCGAATGTACGCCTTTCACCGCCCATGACAATATTATGACGCTCAACAACAAAATTATCATCATTTAATGATGATAATTTTTCGTGGTCTTCTCCTATATCATTTTTACTACCTGCACTGATAAGTTCTTTTTTTTGTTTTAGAACATCATGTATATCTTTTGCCTCTACCGCCTTAACATACGCATTATTAACCCATTTTAAATTTGAATCTTTATCCCGTATCCAAATGGGAAATGATAGAATACTTGCAGCATATTTAAACTGATTATCTTGAAGAACAAATTCTTTGGCTATTTTTTCTTGAAAGCGGTTGATTTTTGTTTGAACAGTAACATCACTAAACCATAAAATATATCCTGCTTCCTCAGTATGATTATAGCAATAAGAATATCCCTTTATTTCAATAAGTTTGAGGTCAGGTAATTCTACAACTGTCAAAAAATCATCAACAACAGGAGAATTTCTTTTAATAATTTTATTAAATTCTTTTGATTTTTCGGAAGACATTAAAGAAGAAAGAACTTCTAACGAAAAAAGGGATAAATTAAAGAACTCTTTGATAAATATACTTGCCTGTACTGATCCATCTTTATAAGACCAGCTATAAAAACGGTCTTTTCTACTGTTTAAAATATTTTCTAAAACTTGTTTTTTTTCTGCAATATCATGCGAATTTTTTTGGCTTGATCTTGCCAATAAAATAATCCACCCCATAAAAAACACCGCAAGGATAAAAAACCCAAGTGAAACCCAGAAAAAAAGCGGTATATTAAGAGCCGTTTTAGATAAATCCATCTTATTCTTTCAAATAAATAATCTATGCATATGATAAGGGTAGACTACTCATTTTTACAAGAAAGATAAAGTTTTCTTTGCCAAAAAAAACCGCTTAAATTATTCACTTAAGCGGTTTTTATGATCTATTCTAAAATTTACAATTAATAGCGGTAATGATCCGGTTTATAAGGCCCGTCTACAGAGACATCAATATAGGCGGCTTGCTCTTTGGTTAATTTTTGCAGTTTAACCCCTAATTTCTCAAGATGAAGCCTTGCAACTTTTTCATCTAAATGTTTCGGAAGAACGTAAACTTTATTACCGTACTGATCACTATTATTCCAAAGCTCCATTTGAGCCATGACTTGGTTTGTAAAAGACGCAGACATTACAAAACTAGGATGTCCCGTAGCGCAGCCAAGGTTAACCAAGCGCCCTTTTGCAAGTATAATCAAACGCTTACCATCAGGAAAAATAACCTCATCAACTTGGGGCTTAATCTCATCCCATTCATAATCCATCAGTGCTGCAATTTGAATTTCGCTATCAAAATGACCGATATTACAAACAATCGCACGGTCTTTCATAGCCTTCATATGATCTAAGGTAATAATATCAAAATTACCGGTACAAGTAACAAATAAATCGCCCTGAGATGCCGCCTCTTCCATTGTAACAACTTCATAACCTTCCATCGCTGCTTGAAGAGCGCAAATAGGGTCGATTTCCGTCACCAACACCCGTGCGCCCGAGCCTCTTAAGCTAACGGCGCAGCCTTTACCCACATCACCATATCCCGCCACAACGCAGACTTTACCGGCAAGCATAACATCTGTTGCACGCTTAATGCCGTCAACAAGGCTTTCACGGCAGCCATATAGGTTATCAAATTTTGATTTTGTCACAGAATCATTCACATTAATCGCAGGAACAGTTAAGCGTCCTTCTTTTTCCATTTGATAAAGACGAAGAACGCCTGTTGTTGTTTCTTCTGAAATGCCCCGAATATCTTCTAAAATCTCTGGAAAATCATCATATAACATCGCCGTAAGGTCACCGCCATCATCTAAAATAATGTTCGGCCGCCAACCATCCAGTCCCATAATTGTTTGTTTTATGCACCAGTTAAATTCATCTTCCGTCATGCCCTTCCACGCAAATACAGGAATGTTAGCTGCTGCCATTGCCGCTGCTGCCTGTTCCTGCGTTGAAAAAATATTACAAGATGACCATCTTACTTCTGCGCCAAGAGCGATCAATGTTTCCATTAAAACCGCCGTTTGAATTGTCATATGCAGACACCCTGCAATGCGCGCGCCTTTTAAAGGCTTATCCTTGCCAAATTCTGAACGCAGCGCCATAAGCCCCGGCATTTCAGTTTCTGCGATATTAATTTCTTTGCGTCCCCACTGAGCAAGTGAAATATCCGCTACTTTATAATCTGTGAAATCAGTCATAAAAACTAGTCCTAAAATAATTTATCAAATAAAATTTTATATCTATATAGCAAGGCATCCTTACCTCAACAAGTATAAAGATATCGTTATATAGATATGTTCGTTTGGAAATAATATAATAGAGTTTGATTAACAAACCTTTTCTAAATTGAAAAATACTAGACAATAATAAATGTCAAATATATGGGAAAGAGAATCCCTTTAAGGCACTAGATTTCTTCGCTCTCTTCGCCAAATTTATTCCCGACAAGCTGCCCAATAGCCTTTAAGGCTTCTGCCGCTTGGCTGCCGCTTACTTGAAGCGTAATTTCATCACCAATCGCCGCAGCAAGAAGCATAAGCCCCATAATAGAAGTCCCCCCCACGCAAGTTCCGTCTTTTGAAACCAAAATATCTGCATCATATTCGCCCGCAATAGCTGCAAATTTAGCAGAGGCTCTAGCATGCAAACCTCGTTTATTTTTAATTTTTAAAATTATTGTTTTGGGCATAAAGACTTAATTCTTACCAGATAAAACGTGAGAGGCGATATTAATATATTTACGCCCCGATTCTTGAGCTAGACTAATCGTCTCTTCCATAGAACAGCTTTGACGAACCGAGGCAAGCTTGATAAGCATGGGAAGGTTAATCCCCGCAATAACCTCTATCTTGGCATTTTCCATAATAGAAATCGCTAAATTAGAAGGCGTACCGCCAAACATATCCGTTAAAAGAACAACGCCCTCTCCGCTCTCCACCTCACTAACAGCCTCTAGAATATCTTTACGGCGGCGCTCCATATCATCATCAGGACCAATTGAGATTGCCCGAACTTGTTTTTGAGGCCCTACAACATGTTCCATCGCAGATACAAATTCTACCGCCAACCGGCCGTGCGTTACAACCACCATACCAATCATGATTACCCTATCTTCCCTAAAACTCTTATATTAAAGCTTATGCTATAATAGTTTTTTTTTAACTTCAATTTTTAATTTGATTTTTTATTCTTTAGAAAGCTCACGGTGATGTATTTTAACCGGGTATCCCTCGCTTTTTAACTTTGCATAAAGTTTTTCTGTTAAACATACCGATCTATGCTTTCCTCCCGTGCAGCCGAATGCAACCGTAAGATAACTCTTACCTTCTTTTTCATAGCGTGGAATCAATGCGGAAACCATAGCGGAAACCTGCGTCCAAAAACTTTCAAAATCTTTATCTTTTGCAATAAAATCAGCGACAGGCTTTTCTCTTCCCGTCATCGCCCGCAGTTCATCTTCATAATGGGGGTTATTTAAAAACCTTACATCGAAAACCAGATCAGCAGCACTTGGCAGACCTTTCGGATAGCCAAAGGAGTAAATCATTATATCCATTTGCCCTGCGCCAAATTCTTGCGATTTCTGGCGTTTAAAATAACTTTTTAATATTTTTTTGGTTTCATATATTTCCAAATCAGATGTATCAAAGATAAAATCAGATCTTTTAAGAAGACTATCTAACCGTTCTCGCTCACAAATAATGGCATTTTCAACTGTTATATCACCTGCTAAAGGATGTTTTCGCCGTGTTTCTGTGTAACGTTTTTCTAAGACTTCATTTCTGCTATCAAAGAATAAAACTTTCAGATCAATATCTGTTCTCGCAGCAAGAGCATTAATAATTGAAAGGTTTTTTTCGGGCTGGAAATTATGAGTGCGAACGTCAACGCCAATTGCGAGTGCAGGGCGGTTGTTTTCATCATAATCTTTTAAAATTAAATCAGCTGCATTTGCCAGCAAATCAATCGGCAAATTATCCATGGCTTCATAGCCTAGATCTTCTAATATTTTCAAAGCGCAGGTCTTCCCTGCTCCTGACATTCCTGTCACAATCAATAGCCTTGGAATTTTTTTAATAACAACATCCATAAAAATCATATTACTCTTTAAATAGAGAATGTAATTCCTCAATAATTATTTTTATTTTTTCACAAGCTGAAATTTCAAATGAATAAAAATCAAATAAAGGAACTTTTAAATCATCAAAATAAAAATATATATTCTTAGGCATTCTTTCAATTTCATTTAAACTAAGCTTTAAGTTTAAAACAAAATCAACTTTAACTTCTTTTAAATATTCTATACTTACTAATCCCACCCCTCTAATTTCTATTTTACCTGCATTTTTTTTAGATGCAATAGCCAGCAAGTTTTTCTGGCTATCCTTTTTTAAAAGAACATAATCATCAGCAATTAAAACAGCCCCTTTATCAATCAGCCGCAAGGCTAAATCAGATTTCCCGCTCCCAGAAGACCCTAAAATTAAAATTCCGCAGCCTTTCCATTTTATGACAGACGCATGAGCTGCAGCCTCACCATCTAGTTTAAATTTAGAATCACCTCCCTTATCAAAGAAATATATATCGCCGTAAGATGCCATTTCTAATCGCCCTATTCTCTCTCAGCTTTACTTTAAAAGAGGCAGCTTAAATGTAAAACATGCCCCCATTATTTTATCTGGCTCATTTTCATCATATCTATTTTCAGCGAAGATTTCACCCTCATGCGCTCTAATCACTTGGCGGCAAATACTAAGCCCCAGCCCTGAATGCTGTCCAAAAGCCTCTCCCCTTGGTCTTTCAGAATAAAAACGATCAAAAATATTTTCTAATTTCTCTTCTGGAATTCCAATCCCCTGATCTTCTATAGTCACCTTCACCATATCATAATCCTGAGAAATTCTTATCGTAATCTTATCCTCTTTACCTGAAAAGCTAAGAGCATTATCGAGTAAATTACGGGCAACTTGACCAATTTGCCCTTCAAGCCCGCTAATTTCATAAGGCATTAATTTGTTTTTTCTCTCTTTAATGTCCAAATGAAAAGAGGGACTTTTATTTTCATGAGTCACCGTATAAATATCAATAAGAGTTTCAAAAAGTCTATTTAAGTTCACCCGTGTTTTCTTGGTTTTTGACATTTCAGATTCCAGCCTTGAAGCCGCAGAAATATCAGATATCAAACGGTCTAATCGCTTTACATCATCAAAAATAATATCGGTTAGTTTCTTGCGGTCTTTTGCTGTTTTAACAAGAAACAAAGTCTCGACCGCTGAGCGTAAAGAAGTCAGAGGGTTCTTAAATTCATGAGACACGTCCGCAGCAAATGAAGCCACAGCATCGATTTGCTCTTCTAAAGCCTGCGTCATGTATTTTAACGACCAAGCAAGATCACCAATTTCATCATCTCTTTTAATAAGCGCAGGAATATGCAGATTGCCCTTTGTCTCATTGGTCACTCGGTCAGCATTTCGGGCAAGCCTTAAAATAGGTCTTACAATCGTCCGTGCAAGATACAGCGAAGATGCCATGGTGAGAATAAAGGTTAGCACAAAGAATTTCAAAAAACTTAATCTCTCTTTTTCTATCGCATCTCCAATATCACTACTGTCCATTGAAACCATTAATGCCCCAAGGACTCGCCTGAAACGCTGCACAGGAACAGCTGCGGTAATAATATCTGAATCATCTGATAATTTACGAATTCTGTAGCTGATCGTTCCCTCAATTGCATTTTGAACTTCTCGATAATCACTGGCTTTTTGGGTGGATTTTTCATGATATTTATCTTTTGAGGGGCGGTTATGAAGAAACCTTAAAACATCGCTCACTACATGGGATACTCTGCCCCAAAATTCATCCATTCCAGAAATTTCAGGCAGCTCATCTACAGTCACAGACTGATCAACTGCAAGATCACGGCTGTCAATTAGAAGCTCCCCCGAAGCCGAAAAAAGCCGCACACGGTTTTTTGTTACACTGACCAGCCGAAGAATAATTTTTTGAGCAGGTTCTATCTCTATAGCTGCGCTGCGCATATCCCCCGCCGCACTTTCGCCAAGGGCTCCGGATATAATTTCAGCCGTTTTAATAAGCTGCTGCACTCTGGTTTGAATTAGATTTTCTTCTGCCCCATCCACATAAAGAATGCCCCCTGCAAGAAACATCAGTGCAATAATATTGACCCCCAAAATCCGCACCGTTAACGGCGAGACACCGAGATGTCTTGCCCATCTTTTTTTACGTTTTTTATCCTGCGCTCTTTTATATTCAGACGTAAAAAAGCGCGTTTTATCTTTGCTAGACATTTAATTCCACAGTGCTTCGCTGGTAATTCCACAGTGCTTCGCTGGTAATTCCACAATGCTTCGCTGGTAATTCCACAGTGCTTCGCTGGTAATTCCACAGTGATTCTTTAATCAAGTTTCACTGTAACGATACCCAACCCCATATAAAGTTTCAATACCTGAAAATTTAGAATCATATTTACGAAATTTTTTACGCAGCCGTTTTATGTGGCTATCAATGGTTCTATCGTCTACATAAATATCATCTGAATAGGCGACATCCATTAATTGATCTCGGCTTTTCACATGACCTGGGCGGTGGGCAAGAGCTTTTAGCAGCAAAAATTCCGTCACTGTTAATTTAATATTCTGCCCTGCCCATTCACATGTATGACGCAGATCATCTAATTTAAGACGGCCGCGAGTGATCGTGCTTTCCTCTTCTTCTTTCACGCTCACATTTTTACGCAGCACTTCCATACGGCGTAAAATAACTTTAATCCGTTCTAACAATAATCTTTGCGAAAAAGGTTTAGTGATATAATCATCTGCGCCCATTTTCAGGCCGATCATCTCATCAATCTCATCATCTTTAGAGGTCAGGAAAATAACAGGGAAATCATGTTTTTCCCGCAGGCGGCGCAAAAGTTCGATCCCGTCCATGCGCGGCATTTTAATATCAAGCACCGCAAGGTCTGTCCCTTCTTTATTAAAGCCTTCAAGAGCAGAAGCCCCATCAACATAGGTGCGAACGTTAAAGCCTTCTGCCTCTAAAACCATTCTAACAGACGTTAAAATATTTTGATCATCATCGACAAGAGTAATTGTTGCTGTCATAATTCCCATTCCCTCTTTAAATTTCAATATTGTTATATTTTATAAAAATTATGACCCTTTTTCTCCGCTTTAATTTTTTCTCTCTTTAGATCATAAAACTATAGACCTTTTTACAATTAAATGCCACAATCTGCGCAAAATAACCGCAACAATAAAAGCCTACTTAAATTAAAGTAAGAACTCATCAATTTTAAAGGATTAAAAATAATGATGAACTGTGGAAAATATGTAAGCTCATTTGATCTAAAAAAATCTGGAATTAAAAATCCCCATAATGCCTATTGGAATCTTGGCGTAGAAGAGCTTTATGAGCATACTATTAAACTTGGAACAGGTGTTATCGGCAAGGGCGGTGCTCTTATTGTTGAAACGGGGCAGCATACGGGGCGGTCTGCCAATGATAAATTCATGGCAAAATGCGGCGAAAGCATGGAGCATATTTGGTGGGGCAAAGTTAATAAAAGCATCACAGCTGAAAATTTTGATAAAATCGAAATCCTTGTTCGTTCTCATCTAGAAGAAAAAGACCTTTATGTGCAAGATTTATACGGCGGCACTGATCCAGCCTACCGCATTAATGTTCGGGTGATTAGTAATTCGCCATGGCACTCCCTTTTTATTCGCAATCTTTTAGTTCGCCCTGAATTCGCTGAACTTAGCGAATTTATTCCAGAATTCACCATTCTTCATGCACCAGAGCTGCTGGTTGATCCAAAAGAACATGACCTTAATTCTGAAACAGTCGTGACAATTAACTTAGAAAAAAAACTAGTTCTTATTGCAGGGACTTCTTACGCAGGGGAAATGAAAAAATCAGTATTTTCGATTCTCAATTACCTGCTGCCCGCAAAAGGGATCATGCCGATGCATTGTTCCGCTAATATCGGAGAAAAAGGCGATACTGCCATTTTCTTTGGACTATCAGGTACAGGAAAAACAACCCTGTCCGCTGACCCTGCCCGCAGATTAATTGGCGATGATGAACATGGCTGGTCGGATACTTCTGTCTTTAACTTTGAAGGCGGCTGTTACGCTAAAGTCATTCGCCTTTCAGAGGAAGCAGAACCCGAAATATACGAGACAACACGTATGTTCGGCACAGTGCTAGAGAATGTTGTCTATGATCCAGAGACAAGAGAATTAGACCTAGATGATAATAGCAAAGCAGAAAACACCCGTAGTGCTTATCCCATCACATCGATTCCCAATACCACCGAAGGCGGCGTGGGCGGACATCCAAAAAATATTATCATGCTGACCGCCGATGCTTTTGGCATCATGCCGCCGATTGCAAGGCTTACCCCCGAACAAGCAATGTATCATTTCCTATCAGGCTATACAGCGAAAGTTGCAGGCACAGAAAAAGGGCTCGGCAAAGAGCCACAAGCAACATTCTCTTCTTGTTTCGGCGCACCTTTCATGCCTAGACACCCCGCCGTATACGGCAATCTTCTGCGTGAAAAAATCGCCCGCCATGAAGTAACATGCTGGCTGGTAAATACAGGCTGGACAGGCGGCGTTTACGGCGAAGGTCACCGCATGCCAATCAAATATACTCGTGCCTTATTACACGGCGCACTTGATGGTTTCTTAAATAACGCTGAAATGCGAACCGACCCTAATTTCGGCTTTGAAGTCCCCCTTACATGCCCAGAAGTCCCCAGCGAAGTTCTTGACCCTCGCAGTACATGGAAAGACAGCGCAGCCTATGATGCAAAAGCGGCTCATCTAGCCGGATTATTCCGAGATAATTTCAAAGAATATGAAGAATATGTATCAGATGCCGTAAAGAAAGCAGGTCCAATCATATAAAAATTAGGCTCTTGGGGGCAGATAATAAAAATAAGATAAAACTTAAAGGAATGTAGTATGATTAAGAAGTTATTAGTAGTTAGTTTAACTGTTTTATTTTCACAAACAGCAATGGCTCAAGACAAGCCAATGTCTGGGTTTTATGGCGCGCTAGATAGCGGTCTAGCCAATCGTAAAATCACAGGATTCGCAGAAACTTTTCCGCCTAATTATGCCGCTAAAAAACGTACAAATTTAGATATTGATGAAAGTTCCGCCTTTATTCGTGGAAGCATCGGTTATGGTTACCATTTTGATAATAATGTATTTTTAGGTGCAGAATTTGGATATGCTAAGCTGACAAGCGGCACAGATATCCTTATATCAAACGCAGCGATTAATCATGAAGTAGGCGTTTCATATTCCAGCAAATATGACATAAATGCCCTGCTGGGATATGACATAGCAGAAAAAAATATGGTTTTTGCAAGGCTCGGTTATGGTCGCACAAATATCAATATATCACCTCGGGACGTGGGCGGCGACGGCGGAGCTTTTCATGATCTAACAGGAATGATTTACGGGTTAGGCTATGCCCGCCACTTCAATAAAAATATTTCTTTTCGAGTTGAAGTTCAACATTTTAAGATCAGCGATTCATACGACAATATTAAAAATGATAGTGAAATCTATGATATAAAAATAAAAGACATAAGCATTAGCGCAGGTCTTGTCTTTACCTTCTAAAACTTGTTATTTCAATAAAAGATAAAACTGTTATAAAGGCACGGAAAGGAGACTATCAAGTCAAAGAATTTTAAGAAAAATAGTTCATCAATCAATTTTAAGATCCTTATTATTTAGATTAACGGCCTCGACACTTATGCCTATTAAACCACACTCCCATAGCTGTTGGCGTGCAGTGTAAAGTTATTTTATCCTCCTCCTCCTTACTAATCGACTTCAATTACACTAGGCTCAGGACTATTAATCTTATAGGTCGTTATTTTTAGTGATTTATGATTCACTCTGTTAAAGGATCTCAAGCATGAGTGATTATTTTCATCTTTCAGAAGCACAATTAAATTGTATTAAGCCTTATTTTTCAAAGGCTCATGGCGTATACTCTGTATAGATGACCGCCGTGTTCCCCGTGGGATTATTCATGTCCTAAAGCGTGGCCTGCAATGGTGGTACAAAAGGCGGATTGACTCAGAAAATCCTTGCATTCTATCCTCTAAATAATTGTCATATTTTACCATAGTCAGCTCCGCCTTATGCCTGAATTTAATCAATAAGCACATCAATGGGAAAGCCGGTGAAGGGCTTTGTGCTGGCGAGCGTTACGTGGCTTGCCATATTGGCAATGCCTTCGATGCGGGCGATCAGTTCATCATTTAATTCTAAATAGCGTCCCATATCAGGGCAGACAACTCTTAGGAAATAATCAAAATTTCCGCTGACTGTAAAGCATTCTACAATTTCAGGAAATTCATTTATTGCCGCCTCAAAAGCTTTGAAATTTGCGCTTGTATGATCTTGCATACTTACCGTTACAAGAACCGTAACGGTGCGGCAGATTTTATCAATATTCACTTTAGCCATATAAGATTCAAGATAATTTTCATCTTCAAGCCGCCGCACCCTTTGCAGGCAAGAACTAGGAGAAAGATTTACTTTTTCTGCCAAATTATGGTTGGTTATCCTTGCGTCTGCTTGCATGATTGAAAGGATATTTAAATCAACATTATCAATCGCTCGTTTTTTTGTCACCTTAATATATCCCATTTTTAATTACAAAAATTCGTGAATAATTCAACAAAATTCATTTTAAAACATTCTACGACAATAATCAATATATCCGCATAAAATTCGGTATTATTTTTAAAATAGATATTACATTTTCATTAAATATTGTAAAATCAAGCCTATAAAAGACGATATTAAATTCTGCAAAAGCGGTATTAGAAATTGGATATTGATAAGCATGACAAAGAAACAAATCTCTCTTATTGGCGTTCCTGCGGATGTTGGCGCAGGCGACCGAGGGGCAACTATGGGACCTGAAGCTTTGCGGGTTGCGGGCATTGGTAAAACGCTTGCCTCTATGGGCTATAAAGTAAAAGATTTAGGTAATCTTTATGGGCCTAAAAACCCAGAACTTCCGCCGATTGAAGGATACCGTCATATCAAAGAAAATGTGATTTGGAATCAAAATGTACATGATGCTTTTTATACTGAAATGACAGAAGGCAATATTCCGATTATGTTAGGCGGTGATCATGCCCTTGCTATGGGATCGGTCGCAGCGGTAGCGCGTTATGCAAAAGAGCAAAATAGAGAGCTGTGCGTTTTATGGCTTGATGCTCATTCAGATTATAATACTTGTGAAAGCTCACCTTCCGGTAATGTCCACGGCATGCCTGTAGCGACGATTACGGGGAACGGGCATCCAGAACTTATGGCTATTGGGCATGCTATTCCTATGGTAAAGCCTGAAAATGTTTTTCAGGTTGGTATTAGAAGCGTTGATGTTGCTGAAAAAAAACTTGTCCTCGAAAGCGGTATTGTCGTTTATGATATGCGCCGCATTGACGAAATTGGCATGCACCAAACAATGAAAGAAATATTAGAGCAGGTAAAAAAGAAAAATGCTCTGCTTCATATCAGTTTTGATGTTGATGGGCTTGACCCCACCATTGCCCCTGGTGTTGGCACGACTATTCCTGGCGGTATTACTTACCGTGAAGCGCAGCTTTTTATGGAAATGGCTCATGATTCTGGTCTTGTAAGTTCTATGGATATTGTAGAGATCAATCCTGCCCTTGATAATAAAAACATAACGGCGGAGATCGCTGTTGATTTAACGGCAAGTCTTTTTGGGCGGCATATTTTCCCCCTTAAAACCTCCCTTTAATAAATATATAAGCTCTAATTTTTAAGAGAAGTAAAATGACCAAAAAAAATGATATTATCGCTCTAACCAATAAAGTAAGTGCCCATAATTACCACCCTCTTCCCCTTGTTTTAACCAAAGGAGACGGCATTTGGGTTTGGGACGCTGAAGGCAATAAATATTTGGATTGCCTAAGTGCATATTCCGCTGTGAACCAAGGACACCGCCACCCTAAAATTATAGAGGCACTGATCGAGCAAGCAGGTAAAATTACCTTAACCTCTCGTGCTTTTCATAATGATCAGATGGCGGCTTTTTTAGAAAAGCTTTGCGAGATGTCAGACATGGAAATGGCTCTGCCAATGAATACAGGCGCAGAAGCTGTGGAAACGGCTATTAAAGCGGTTCGTAAATGGGGCTATGAGAAAAAAAATATCCCCAGCAATCAAGCTGAAATCATTGTCTGCCGTGATAATTTCCATGGGCGAACAATGGCAACCATTAGCATGTCTTCCGAGCCTTCTTATAAAAAGAATTTCGGCCCTTTTGTTTCAGGCTTTAAGCTTATTGATTATGGTAATATTGAACAGTTAGAAGCTGCTATCACGGATAATACTGCCGCCTTTATTTTAGAGCCAATCCAAGGCGAAGCAGGAATCATCATTCCGCCAAAAGGCTTTTTAACAGCGGCAAAAGCGATCTGTAAAAAACATAATGTTCTGTTCGTCTGCGATGAAATTCAAACGGGGCTTGGGCGCACAGGTAAATTATTTTGCTATGAGCATGAGGCGGACGCAAAGCCCGATATGCTGATCGTTGGTAAAGCCGTTTCAGGCGGCGTATATCCTGTATCTGCCATTCTTGCCTCCAAGGAAATTATGGAGGTTTTTACCCCCGGTATTCATGGCTCGACTTTTGGCGGCAACCCTCTTGGTGCGGCGGTTGGTCTTGCGGCTTTAAAGGTTATTGAAGATGAAAAACTAACCCAGCGTTCAGCAGAGCTTGGCGATTATCTTCTTCAAAAACTAAAGGCTATTAAAACCAATAAAGTAGTAGATATTCGAGGAAAAGGTCTTTTTATTGGTATTGAGCTTGATAAATCTGTTGGTCTTGCGCGTCCCTACTGCGAAGCTCTTATGGCGCGCAGAATGCTCTGTAAAGAGACCCATGATTATGTAATCCGCCTTGCACCGCCTTTGGTGATTGAAAAAGAAAACATCGACTGGATGGTCGAGCAAATAGCCGAAGTTCTTAAAGATTAAGGGATATTATAAGAGATAAAAAAGGCGGCTTTAAATATTCAAAGCCGCCTTTTTCTTTATTCTAAAAATATCTATTCAACCCAATCAAGCCCCATATTGGCGTAGCGTTCTTTGTCTTCTGACCAGTTTTTGCGTACTTTTACGAAAATGAAAAGATGTACTTTTCGGTCTAAAAGCTCTTCGAGTTCTTCCCGTGCTAATGTGCCAATTTTTTTAAGAGCCTGACCTTTTGTGCCAATGACAATCATTTTTTGACTGTCACGCTCCACATAGATAATTTGCTCGATACGGACAGAACCATCTCTGCGTTCTTCCCATTTTTCTGTTTCAATTGTTGTAGCGTAAGGCAGCTCTTCATGAAAGCGTTCAAAGAATTTCTCACGGGTGATTTCTGCCGCAAGCATTCTTTCCGTAATATCTGTTAAATGATCTTCTGGATAAAGCCATGGTCCTTCTGGCAAGGAGGCACAAATCACATCCGCCAAATCATCAAGCCCATTTCCCGTTTCAGCCGAGACCATCATAATATCCGTAAATATTCCTGTATCATGCATTGTCTGTGACATGGCAAGCAAGCTATCACGGCGAATAAGATCAATTTTATTAAGCACTAGAATTGCTTTGCGGTTATGGGATTTAAGACCCTTTACAATATCCATAACATCATCATTTATTTTACGAGAAGCATCGACGAGAAGAACGATTGCATCGGCATCATTCGCCCCTTCCCAAGCGGCGGATACCATGGCTCTTTCCAGCCGAGATTTTTCTTTTGGTTTGAAAATACCGGGCGTATCAACGAAAATCATTTGATCATCTTTACCGTGAATAGCCACCCCAACAAGCCTTGCCCTTGTGGTTTGGACTTTATGGGTTACAATCGCAATTTTACAGCCCACAAGAGCGTTCAAAAGAGTTGATTTCCCTGCATTGGGCGCACCGATTAAAGCGACAAATCCACAGCGTTTCATTAAGTTTCCTAAAGTTATTTATTTAATATTTTAAAGTTCTATTTTGATTTTAATTTTTCTAGCATTTTAGCCGCTGCCTTTTGTTCAGCGTCTCGCTTTGCTCTGCCTTGCCCCGTCTCGTCTTTTTCCCCTAGCACCCGAACAGCAATAGTAAAAAGAGGTTCATGAGCAAGCCCCGTACGCTCTGTCATAGCATAGGTTGGCATAGACTGCCCCCTGCCCTGAACAAATTCTTGGAGCATCGTCTTGCTATCTTTTGACGACATTTCTTTCATATCAATATAGCCTGCCCACAGGCGGCGCACAAGCCTGTCCGCTTCCTCATAGCCTGCCTCTTGATATACCGCACCGATAAGAGCTTCACAAATATCCGATAAAATAGACGATTTTTCCCGCCCGCCATTATCTTCGGTTGATTTCGCCATTAGAATATAGGGCGCAACCTCAATATCACGGGCAACTTTAGCGCAGGTTGTCCCCTTCACGAGGTTAGCATGATAGCCCGCAAGCCCACCCTCATCAATGCGCACATGACGTTCAAAAAGCCACTGGGCAATCACAAGACCTAGAACGCGGTCGCCCACAAATTCAAGCCGCTGATAATGAGACCCTCCTTCTAAAGAAGGATGCGTAAGAGCTTGGCGTAAAAGATCTAAATCTTGAAACTCATAATCTATAGTCTCAAATAATTTCTGATATTGACCCTTATAGTGAGACACTTGACTTAACTCTCTTATTTAATAGATGTGAAGTTTCGTTCACTATTTTTTGAAGGAAACCAATTCCAAAATTCATAAAATTTTGCATCTTTATTAAAAGATAATGCCACCCATTTTGCTTTACCAACAATATAGTCAGAAGGCACAAGCCCTAGCCCCCCTGCAAGAACAGGAACGCGGCTATCAGATGAATTATCTCTATTATCCCCCATCATAAAATATTTACCTTTAGGGATATAGAAAGCCTCTGTTTCATCATTATGAATATCTTCATTATCCAAAGTAATATAAGTTTTTCCATTAGGCAGGGTTTCTTCATATTGAGTGAAGACTTCTTTATAAGTCTGCCCCGTCTCTATTTTTTCAAACCCCCCCGAAGATGTAGGCTCATATGTCATTTTTGGCTCTATTCTTGTATAATCTTCAACCTTCCTGCGCAAAACAGGGATATTATTGATATGAATAACACCTCGGCGAAGCTGAATAGTATCTTCTGGCAGTCCAATAACACGTTTTATATAATAAATATCTGGCTCTGAAGGTTTACGAAAAACAACAATATCACCCCGCTTAATAGGCTTATCAAAAACACGCCCTGAAAATAATTTAACGCTGCTTGGCAAGGAATGATGCGTATAGCCATAAGAGAATTTAGATACAACAATATAATCCCCATGATGCAAGGTTTTCAGCATTGATTCAGAAGGGATCTTAAATGTTTGATAGGCGAATGTTCTAAAAAATAAGAGAAATACTGCAATCAAAAAAATTATTTTAAATTCGCTCCAGATTTCTTTTTTTTTAGAAGAAAGCCTCGGTTTTAAAAAATTTTCTTTTTTAACTTCACTCATTAGGTAAAAACTCTTTTTATTCATTAAAATTTGACCCCCTATATAATTTGCCCCCCTATATATCGTCCTTTTCTTAAAACCACAATGTAAAAGAGACAAAGCGTTACTCTACAGAGATAATAACATAAGCCAGCGCAAAAGGGTTATCATCACTTAACGACAAATATATCGTGCTTTCTTTACCCTTAGCTGTAGCCTTGGTTAGAATTTCTAAAGCTTTACCAGAAATATACAGGTTAGGCTTACCAAACTCATCATTTCTAACTTCAATATCTGTCCAAAATATGCCCTGTGCAATGCCAGTCCCGAGCGCTTTAACAAAAGCTTCTTTTGCTGCGAATCTTTTAGCATAAAAAGCTGCCTCATTCGCCCTGCTCTTGCTTTGCTCTTGCTCAAAATCTGTAAAAATACGTTTTATGAATTTATCTCGTGCCTTACCAGATATTGATTTTTCAATTCTCGTAATATTAACAATATCTGTTCCTATACCAATAATAGTCATGATGTTTTTGAATAATATGAAAGCCTGCGTCCCAAATCCATCAGGCGGCGCATTTCTGAAATTGTTTCTTCAAGCCCAACAAAAACCGCCTCTCCAATAAGAAAATGCCCGATGTTAAATTCTGTAAATTCTGGAATTTCAGCAACCCGAACAACCGTATCATAATTAAGCCCATGTCCTGCATGAACTTCTAAATTAAGCGTGCCGCACAGCGCCGCTCCTGCTCGCAGCCGCGCAAGTTCTTTATCAAAATCCTCACCCATAGCCTGTACATAGCTTCCCGTATGCAGCTCCACCTTATCTGCGCCAATTTTTTTTGAAGCCTCGATCTGCCTAAGGTCAGGATCAATAAAAAGACTTACGCTAATGCCCGACAGGCGCAGGCTATCCACATAAGGTTTTAGCATATCGTAAGACCCCGCAACATCAAGCCCACCTTCTGTGGTCAGCTCCATACGTTTTTCAGGAACAATACACGCCGATGCTGGCTTATGTGCGGTCGCAATAGCAAGCATCTCATCTGTTGCCGCCATCTCTAAATTAATTGGTAAATTCACCTCTGCCATAAGCCGGTCAATATCACGGTCTGAAATATGCCTGCGGTCTTCCCTAAGATGAGCCGTAATGCCGTCTGCCCCTGCATGAGCTGCTAGGATCGCTGCTCGAACGGGGTCGGGGTGCAGTCCGCCCCGTGCATTGCGCACGGTTGCTACATGGTCAATATTAACGCCCAAGCGAATTGATCTTTTCCCATCAAGCCCGATATCAGCTTCACCTGTCATCACTCACTCCTCATTTGTTTTTTTACTATCATCTAACATTTTTTCAACCGTCATGAGTCTTTTTTCAGATTTCTTAAGGCGGCGGATAATCCGTTCTTTTTTATATTTAGAAATCATTTTATAAAGCGGAATATAGGTTGCAAACCAAGCCATTATACCGATTAAAATTCCGCCAATCAACATGGGCAAAAAAACCAATTCAAGAAAAGGTTTTAAAAGATCAGCCGTCTGCCAAAAATCATTGATAAATTGACCAATGCGAATTTCTCCAATCGTGGAAGAAATCAGCTCCACAATGCTTTCTTCTCTAGGCTCTCTGCCAAGAATAAATTGACCTGTCTGATAAGTCCCTGTCCAAATAAAAGGAAAGCTCCATGGATTGCCAACAGCCGTTCCCATGGCAGAAGTTAAAATATTAGCCCGAATAATCCATGCTAAAAGCGCCGCTAAAATAAAATGAAGCCCAATAAAAGGGGTAAAGGATACCGCCGAGCCACAAGCAAACCCTGCCGCTACCGCATAAGAGGTTCCTGGAATGCGGGCAAGACGGAAATGCAAATATTTTCCTGCTCTATTCCAGCCGCTCGCAGGCCAGATAAAGTCTCTAACTTTATGAAGAATAGGTTTTTTATAACGCCTTTTAAACAATATTTTATCCTATAAAATTACCCTATATGGGATTTATATTAATTTATTTTTTCAAAGCACGGCTTCCAGGTTTAATGGCTTTTATTTTTGCAAGATCGCTTGGTAAGTTATGATCTTCAAAGGTAGGAATCTCTAACCCCATTAATGATATGAGCGGCACGCCAACATCAACTTTACCATCGCTGCGATCAACAAGGCAGCTTGCAGCAACAACATTACCCCCTAAATCGTTAATAACTTCTATACATTCCCGTGAAGAAAGCCCTGTTGTCACAATATCTTCCGCCATAAGGATATTCGCGCCCTTTGGAATATCAAAACCCCGCCGCAGTAAAAATTTGCCCCCCGCACGTTCCGTAAAAATAGCATCAACCCCAAGCTGGCGCCCCATTTCATAACCCACAATAACGCCGCCCATCGCCGGGGATACAACAAGGTCAATTTTCACATCAATTCTCTTTTTAATTTTATCTGCGAGAGCGCGGCATAATTTTTCAGCCCGAAGAGGATTCATAAGCACGCGGGCGCATTGCAAATATAACGAGCTATGCAGACCAGATGACAGTAAAAAATGCCCTTCAAGCAAAGCGCCTGCTTCTTTAAAATACTTTAAAACATCTTCTTTATTCATAGATCATTCCTCTAACTTCATCTTATGCTGATCAAAATATCTTTCAACTTTAAAGACACGATCATTCACTTTTAAGGCTACAATTATATTATTGAGATGTTTAACATCTTTAATCTCTATATCAACCTCAATCCATAAAAAATCGACATTTTTATGCATAAATTTAATATTATTAATATTAGCATATTCCTGAGAGACAACGCCAAGAACAGAAGACAGCGCCCCTGTTTCATTATCAAGCTTAATGACAATACGCCCCACATAAACGCCAAGATCCATTGCATCATCATGCCATGATAAATCAAGCCATTTTTCTTCACCATGCAGAGCAAGCGCATCACAGTTAATCGTATGAATATGAATTTTATCATTATCGGTAAGCCCAATAATTCTATCTCCTGGAACCGGAAAGCAGCAAGAGGATAAATCCGCATGCTTTGTTTCATCAAAGCCATAAATGGGCAGAAGCGAAAGACCTTCTTCATTTAAATCTAATTCATTAATGAGAGGCGCACGCTCTAAATTTTCAAGAGCTTCAAATTTTAACCCAGGGAAAATTACTTCCATGACCTGCATTTCAAAAATTTCCCCCGACCCTAATTTTTCATAAATAACATCAGGTCCCTCAAACATCATTTTTTCAGCCGCAATGACAATCGCTTTTTCTGAAAAATCACGCTCCTCAATAATATGGGCTTTTTCAATAAGAATCCTGCCCCTCGCAATGAATTTATCTTTTACTTTCTGCCTAATATATCTTCTAATCGCTGCTTTTGCTTTGCCTGTTTTCGCATAGGTAAGCCAATTTTCCACAGGTCTTTGTGCGGCGGAGCGTAAAATTTCAACCTGATCACCATTACTAAGCCTTGATTGCAGCAAAGCATCTTTGCCGTTAATTTTTCCGCCAACGCAGCCTTCGCCCACTTTAGTGTGGATGGCGTAAGCAAAATCTAAAATTGTTGCTCCCGACGGCAGTGAAAAGAGTTCCCCCTTAGGCGTAAAGCAAAAAATCGTATTTTGGTACATCGCAATTTTAGTATGTTCTAAAAACTCTTCTGGATCGGCTGCATGCTCTAAAATTTCCAATAAATCCTGTAGCCAGCGATATTGCTGCCCCTCTTTTGAAGAAGACATCTGCTTATAACTCCAATGAGCTGCAACACCTTTTTCTGCAACCATATCCATATGGCTAGACCGGATTTGAATTTCTATTCTTTTTTGCTGAGGCCCTATAACTTGAGTATGGATAGATTGGTAGCCATTCGCCTTTGGCGTTGAAATATAATCTTTAATAAACCCTGGTATTGATTGCCATTTTTGATGAACAAGACCAAGAGCACTATAACAATCTTCACTTTTATCAACAACAATTCGAAAGGCAACTATATCTGCCTGATCTTCCATATTAACGCTTCTATAGGTCATTTTGCGCCAAATAGAATAGGGCTTCTTTGACCGCCCTTTAATCTCTGCTTCAATCCCTGCATCTTTAAATAAAGTTTCCAATTCAAAGATCACTTGCTGGCGAACATCTTCTGTATTGGCATGAAGATAATCCAACCTTTTAATGATAGATTCATAAGCATCAGGGTAGACATGGGGGAAAGAGAGAGTTTCCAGCTCCTCTTTAATCTCCTGCATTCCAATGCGTTCTGCAAGAGGTGCGTAAATATCAAGGGTTTCACGGGCTATTCTTTCTCTTTTTTCTGGCTTTGAAATAAAATGAAGCGTCCGCATGTTATGCAGCCTGTCCGCAAGCTTTACGAGAAGAACCCGAATATCATTGGACATGGCGATTAGAAATTTACGGAAGTTTTCTGCTTGCTTTGAATATTCTTTTGAATATTCAAGCTCTGATAATTTTGTTACCCCATCAACAAGGCGGGCTATTTCTTCACCGAATAATTCTTCTATTTGCTCGCCCGTTGCCACGGTATCTTCGATTGTATCATGCAGAAGAGCGGTAATAATCGTTGCGCAATCAAGCTGCATTCCCGTTAAAATCCCAGCAACCTCTAGGGGGTGAGAGAAATAAGAATCACCGCTGGCACGTTTTTGCGTTCCATGAACTTTCATCGAAAAGACATAGGCTTTATTTAATAGATTTTCATCTATATGCGGATCATACGCCTTGACCCTCTCTACCAGTTCATATTGCCTAATCACTTTATAACTTACCTTTTGAAGATTAAATTCAAATCAAAGATACTCTTATAAAAGAGTAATTAAAACATAAAAAAGACCCGTAAAAATATTTTTACGAGCCTTTTGAAAATTTATATTTTACGCTTTAAATATTAACTATTTATCGCCTGCAAGCAATGCTTCTAATTCCGCAGCAGCTCTTACTTCTGCTTTCATTTCTGAATTTGCTTTTGCAAGATTTTCAGCGGTAACATCTTGATTATTTTCTTCAAGCCTTTTACCCGCATCGATAAGGGTTAGATCATCATCTTCAGGAACGTCAACTTCAACATGTTTTTGCAAGCTTGAAATAACTGAATTTTGCATTGATTCTACAGAAATACTCTCATCAGCGATTTCACGTAGAGCAACAACAGCATTTTTGTCATTATCTCTTTCAACTGTAAGCGGCGCTCCAGCGGTAATTTGTCTTGCTCTATTAGAGGCAAGAAGGACAAGATCAAAACGATTGGGAACTTTATCCACACAATCTTCAACGGTAACACGTGCCATGCTATAGCGTCTCCTAAAGAGGCATCCAAATTTTGGACGCAGTTTTTATATATAAAATCCGCTTATACGCACCTTATATCGCTCTGTAAAGCACAAAGCTTCTCAAAATTAATCTAAAATATGTAGCTTTCCATCTGGCGGCGTGTGTAAAAGCATTTCAGAAACTGTTTTCTTTAAAACCGGATGCTCCCAGTTCGGTGCAATATCTTCTAGCGGCTTCAATACAAAATGTCTTTGATGCATTAAAGGGTGCGGCAGAACAAGAGACGTAAGCTGCCTTTCTGGAGACCAATTCTTTTTAGACGGAAGAATAGCCCCACCGTGTGAAATAAGGTCTAGATCGATAAGCCTTTCGCCCCAATGAATTTTCCGCACACGTCCCATCTCGCTTTCAATGTCATGTAAAAGACTTAACAGCTCTTCTGGCTCATAGCTGCACTGCGCACAAACCACTCCGTTCACAAACCAATTTTGATCGCTTATCGGTACAGGTTCAGATGAATACCATGCAGAGCGTGCAGTGACCTTAATCGATTTTTTTTCCATAAGCCGGAGCGCAGCGTCCAAAACATCTGCCGAAGATGAATAGCCGCCGCCCGTCATATTACTGCCAAGCGCAATCAGAATCATTTACTCCTCCCTTCTCGCCAAGTCCCTTTTGCTCATCAATTAAAACTATGTTATTACCATGTTCTATTTTTTTATCCCAATTTTATTATAAAGAATAACCATGCCTCTTTTAACCAAAAAATCAAATATCTATCCAGCCCCACGAATAGGGGACGCTCCTCTGGACTGCCGTCTCTGTCCCCGCCTTGTTCAGTTTAGAGATGATAATATTCTTAAATATCCTGATTATTTTAACGGCGCTGTTCCCGCTTTTGGTGACAAAGACCCCCAACTTCTTGTCGTCGGGCTTGCGCCGGGCCTGCAAGGAGCGAACAGAACCGCCCGCCCCTTTACAGGGGATTATGCCGGTGACCTGCTATACCCCACTATGATTAAATTTGGCTTTGCAAAAGGCGAGTACGGCGGCGAAATTGATGATGGACTAATGCTTCATAATGCTCTCATTACCAATGCAGTGCGCTGCGTTCCGCCCAAAAATAAAACCACCGCCGCAGAAGAAGCGAACTGCAGACCTTTCTTGATCGAACAAATAGAAAGTCTTAAAAATCTTAAGATAATTCTTGCTCTTGGGCTTGTAGCTCATAATGCTATTATGACGACTTTTAAGTTAAAAAAAACTGCCCATAAATTCGCTCATGGAGCAATGCATGATTTAGGAAATGGGCTATGGCTCATTGATAGCTATCATTGTTCCCGCTACAACACCAATACAAAAAGACTTACCCAGCAGATGTTTGAAGGTGTCTTTGTAAAAATTACTGATTTCATTGAGTAAATCAAAATAAACAGATCATTCAGGTAATATTCATTATTTTACTCATATAGTGGATTATCAGATAAGGAATTTAAACATGAAGTGTTTCACACAGATAATCGCTATTATTACCATAGCTGCAACGTCTATTACTGCAATTCCTGAAATAGCGAGAGCGGATAAAGCGGATAAATCCTACAAAACATCTAAACACCACGATAAAAATTACCGCAAACGCTATAGAAATAAGACCCCCTATTATAGAGAGAGAAATAAATATAAGCCTAGGTACCGTGCCTATAGCCGCAATAATAATTATTACCGAAAAAGAAATGATGATTCGAATATTGCGCTTGGCGTTATGACGGGACTTGTTATAGGGCAAATTCTCACGGGTAACAGCAATCATAATATTAACACAGATACTCCCTATAATAGCTCCTATGGCAGCTCTTACAGCAATATCTACCATCACAGTCCCTATATTTTCCGCAACAGCTGGCGTGCTAAACGTTATAACCGCCGTTATTATAGCCCTACTTATAATTACTATAATAATAACTCAAGACCCGTTTATCTTGCCCCTCCGCCTCGTAGGAAATGGGGATCAAATAACAATAACAATTGGCATCAGCCTAAACCTACTGCCCAAGAAATATGTCTGCAAAAAAGAGAATATACAACAACGATAAAAGTTGGCGGCAAGGCTGTTCCCGCATATGGCACGTCATGTCTTCAGCATGATGGAAGCTGGAAATTAGGGACTGCCAAAGCTGTTCCTGAATGATGAGATTAAATAAATAGAATATTTAAAAGTGGCTCATAACTTTATGATCTGCTTTTCATTTAGCCTGCATCTTTTAAGATTCGGGATTTTTGTCTGCTCCAGTCCCTATCTTTTTCGGTCGCTCTTTTATCATGCTGCTTCTTACCCCTGCAAATCCCGATAAGTAATTTTACCCTATTGACACCATTAAAATAAAGCTTAAGCGGAACGAGCGTCATTCCTTTTCTCTGCACTGCGGCGGCAAGGCGGGTGATTTCTTTTTTATGAAGAAGCAATTTTCGGGGACGGCGCGCATCATGATTAAAGTTATTCGCTTTATCATATTCTTTTATATAGCTGTTAATCAGAAAAATTTCACCGTCTTTTTGGTCAGCATAACTATCCGCAATATTAGCTTCCCCTGCCCGTAAAGATTTAACTTCCGAGCCTTTTAGAACAATTCCAACCTCTAAATCATCATCAATAAAAAAATTATGCCTCGCCTTACGGTTATTGGCGATCATTTTATTGGTGCTGACTATTTTTTTCTTTTTCTTTCCCATTATATATCCATAAGATTAATCATAAAAATTAATCCAGCAGCCCCGCTTTTATCAAAGCTTCTTTAATTTTTTGCTGCGTATGTTCGCTCACATCTACAAGCGGCAGACGCTGCTCCGCTGAACAAATCCCCAGCAGATCCGCCGCATATTTTACGGGCCCTGGGCTTGGCTCTAAAAAGACGGCATCATGCAGCAAGGTCAATTTATCTTGGATTTCTAACGCCGCTGCATAATCACCTTTTAGACAAGCATTTTGAAAATCAGAACATAATTTAGGCGCAATATTTGCGGTTACAGAAATGCAGCCCTTGCCCCCATGAACGTTAAAGCCCATAGCGGTCTGATCTTCCCCTGAAAGCTGCAAGAAATTCGCCCCCACATGTTCACGCTGCATCGGGACGCGCGCCACATTGCCTGTTGCATCTTTTACGCCGATAATTCCATCAAGCTCGTTAAAACATCTTGCCATTGTGGCAACCGACATATCAATCACGCTGCGCCCTGGAATATTATAAATAATCACAGGCAGGTTTGAGGCATCATTAATCGCAGAAAAATGCTGGAACATTCCTTCTTGCGTTGGTTTATTATAATAGGGCGTTACCACAAGAGCCGCAGATGCCCCCACATTTTCAGCATGACGCACAAGTTGAACCGCTTCCGCCGTTGAATTAGAGCCGCAGCCTGCAATAACAGGAATGCGCCCCCCGACTTCTTCGATACAGGTTTCTGTAACATAGCAATGTTCATCCGTTGTTAAGGTGGGAGATTCCCCCGTTGTACCGCACGGCACAACAGCATGACTTCCCTGCTCAACCTGCCAATTTACAAACTTTCGAAAAGCAGCAACATCAACTTTGCCGTCAAGAAAAGGGGTAATTAAAGCAGGGATTGAACCTTTAAACATTATGATGCTCCATTAAAAATATATTAAAAGGCAAATTACCCCCCAAGACACAAGACTGCAAGGCTTTATTCCCTTACATCTTATTCTGTCCGTAAATTTTATTAAATAAACCCTAAATCAACGAATATATAAAGACCAACCCCTACTGTCCCTGCCCCGACGATAAGCTGCATGGATTGATGAGCGAAATTCAAATAACGAGGCCCCAGTTTAAGCGGCAGAGCAATAATGGAGGACAAGATAACCATGCCTAGAATCGAGCCTAGCCCAAAAATCAAAATATAAAGAAGCCCTATTAACGGCGTTTTAACGGCTGTAACGGTAAGAGCAAGAAGGGCGGCAGAGCCTGCTGTACCATGAATAAGCCCCACAAAAAAAACTTTAAGTTCAGAGCCGCCAGCTTTTAGTTTTGAATGTCTATGTTCATGCATAGATTCTTTTCCCTTATGAAGAGAATCTTTCCCGTTAGAGTTTTTATGAGTATGAGCATGTAAATGCTTGCCTGTCCCCTCATGACTATGCGCATGAATATGGATTTTTTCCTGCCGCATTTTATAAAAAACATGCAGCCCCAATAAAACAAGCATCACGCCAACGATGCCTTCTAAAGTGCGCTCCATACCCGCAGGAATTTCATAGCCTAACGTTAAAAAACTTCCCGCAACGATAAAAAGCATCACCGTATGACCAATGCCCCAAAAAGCCCCCCGCCTTATGATATTTTTAACAGAGCTTTTAGACGATGCCATAGAAGAGACCGCTGCCAAATGATCCGCTTCGAAAGCATGTTGCAGACCAATTAAAAAACCAAAAATTAAGATAGATAACATTGTAAAACTCTCAGAGATTCTTATTGTATTAGCTCGGGGCTTCTTATTATATTAGACCTTGCCTGCAAATTATCACACTAAAATATATTTTGTAATCTTTAGTTTTAATTTATTTGCTAATGATCATTATTACGTTTAAATTAAGCCCATTAGTCACAAACAAAACTAAAACCATAAAAATTTGAGAATATAATGCCTGTTAATTTAACTAAAAAATTACGCCTCTCTGCCTTGCCCGTCTTGATGATAAGCATAAGCCTTCTAGGAATTGCAAAAGCTGAAAAAAGATCCGTTACCCTTTATGACGCTGAATTTATTAAAAAGAATGGCAAGATAAATCTCGTAGATATTCTACGTGAAGCCCCAGGGCTTAGCGTTAGCAGAGCGGGCTATCATGGCGCGCCTGTTAGCGTACATATTCGGGGCGCAGAAAGTAATCATACTTTAGTTTTTATTGACGGCGTTAAAGTGAATAGCCCTCTAAGCGGTGAATATGATTTCGCTCATCTTTTGTCTTTTGATATTGAACGAGTAGAAATAATTCGGGGGGCAGGCTCTACGCTTTATGGCAGCGGTGCAATTGGCGGCATAATCCAAATCACAACCAAAAAAGCAAATAGCCCTTTAAAACTTGAAACACAGACCCAACTTAGCTCCGCAGGGGCTTATACCCTAAGCGCACGGTTTGCAGAAAAAAATGAGACAAGAAGTTATGCTTTATCCGCAAGCTTTTTCAAAATTAATAGCCCTGATGCTTTTCCAAGCGGCTTAAAAAAAGACAGCTCCAAAAATTTAAACCTAAAGATTTATGCCGAAACTAAAATTTCAGATAGATTATCTGCTCATTTTACTTTTTCTCATATAGGCGGCTCTTATAACAACAACACTATTTCCCCTTCTACGCTAAATACTGATGACCAGCTCGTCAATAAAGCAGAATATCATTATGTTCAAAACACCCATGCTAGAGTACAAATAAATCTTTCATCTTTCCAAGAAAATCTCCAGTCCCATTTAGGGGTATCCTATTTAAATAATCATCAAAAAAATGAAGCTGTAAATGATACAATTTTTGATACACACGGCAAAATCCTAAAATTTGATTTTCAAAGTTCTTATGAGCGGAAAGGGGAAAATATAAGCCATAGCCTGACAGGAATAGCAGAATATAAGCAGCTATATTTTGATGCTATATATCCTACTATTAAAGGCATAGAGCAGATAGAAAATGACCATCAAATTAGCATAATCGGATCATATAACCTGCAGCTTCCAGATGATCTATCTCTTAATGTTAACGCTCGTTATGATCATAACGAAATATTCAACGATGCCTTCACCTATAATATTGCTGCCTCTTGGAAATTAGAATCAGAAACCCGAATTTATGCCAGCCATGCTACAGCGGTTACAGACCCAACATTTCATGAAAAATATGGGCTATATCCAAATTTTTTTAAAAATAATGAAAATTTAAAACCAGAAAGAACTGCCCATTATGAAATGGGTATTGAGCAAACCCTTGTTGGGGGAAAGCTCATTTTTGATTTTGCTTTTTTTATCGCTAATTTAAGGAATGAGATTTACATAGATTATAGCTCTGCATTAGTCTCTTCCCCTATAAATATAACAAATGTAAATAGCCAGCGTAAGGGAGTAGAATTTTCCACCCACGCTAATATTGCCCCTCATACGTATCTTACGGCTTCTTATAGTTTTTTAATAGCAAAAGAGCCTATAAGCCACACCAGTAATGATCTTATCCATGAAATTCGCCGTCCCAAAAATATGGCTGCGGTAAGTGTTAATCATCGGTTTGAAGATGATATGGGCTATCTTAATTTTGGTTTTATCTTAAATGGCGAAAGGGATGACAAGGATTTTTCTGCAAATTATGCTACGAGAGTAAAACTGAAATCATATCTTCTTGTTCATGCCTCTGTTTCTTATAAAATAACCCAGAATATTGAAGCTTTTATCCGTGCTGAAAATATTTTAAATAAATCTTATCAAGAAACATATGGCTATGATGCCCAAGGTTTTAATCTGTTTATTGGTCTACGCAGCACGTTTTAACTTATTTAAGATTTTCTAATTCTTCGCAGTTTCTTTTTCAGTTTTTTAAGATTTTTTTCAAAAGGATCACTGTTATTTAACTGCTTCACCGCCGAATATCTTACCCGTCTGCTGCTAGGGGCTATCAGATAATCACCTAGCGGATATTTATGATTTGTGCTTGATAGTTTTAATTAATCCGTTCTAATTCATGGCGAGCCGCTTTTGCTAAAAATGCTGATCTATTTTTGCTTACGGCGGCAATTTCTTCTAATAAACTTTCATCAATAGATATATTAATTCTTTTGCTTTTTCCTGGCAAAGTAGCCTCAATCATTACGATGCAGGCGACATTAATATCAGGATCATTTTTAATATCTTTAACTTTGGTTGGCACAGGGAATTTTTCGCCATCCTCCGCCATTCCTGCAATATGTAGATTTAAAGCTTCTTTGCCTGCTGTAATCGCTTCTTCAATAGTATTTCCCCCAGATACGCAGCCGTTAAAATCGGGATAAAAAACCCCGTATGAACTATCACCCTGCTCTATGATCGCGATATAATTTTGTCTCATTGCTTTTCCCTTTTTGTCGAATTTCTCTTGAATAGTTAAAGCGCACCCTTATCGAAGGGATACGCCTGATTGTTTTTCTATTGATTTTAACGTCCCTATGGTTAGGTCTTTTTTCGGGTGGGGGATAGTAATGCGTCCCTTTTTTGTAGGGTGTTTATATTGATGGTGACTTCCAACAACATTAACTAATTTCCATCCGTTCGCCTTAATCAATTTTATAACTTTTTTACTATTCATGTCCTCATTCTTATAATAATAACAATATTATTACACACAATACACACAATGCATAAAGAGAAATGCTAAAACCACTCTTATTTTCTTTCCACATCCAATGCATCTTCCCCAAGCATATGATCATAAGTTATCCAGCCCGTCTGGCTGCCAAATTGATCATAAAATTTATGGGCTTCTTTATTTTCATCAGAGGTAATCCATCTGATCAAAGTGCAATCCTGCGCATCAGCAATTTTCTCTAGCGTGTCAAAGAGCATTTTACCAGCTCCAAGCCGCCGCGCAGAAGGCGATACATAAATATCATCAAGAAACAGCCCTACTTCCCCCACTAAAGGGCGCAAAAAACGGCGGTAATGAGCAATTCCAACCAATTTTCCGCTCTCATCCACCGCCCCCAACCCTTTAAATTCAGTTTCATAACCCCCAAGCCAGCCCCAAACAATGTTAAGGTTTTCTTCTGTTAAATCTGCTTTAAAAGCCGTCGCATATTCACGGTACAATGCCGCCCAATGTGCAAATTTAACATCTCGAATTTCTACTATTTTAATCATAGATTTATTTTATTTCTTTTAAAGGTTTCATATCTTGGGAGCATTATATAATAAAAAAGCCGTTTTCCAAATAGATGAAAACGGCTTTTTAAAATTCTTTATTTAAATGGTAAAGCTTTTAAAAAGCACCATCACGTTCAAGGCGTTTGCGATCAAGCTTACGAGCACGTCTAATTGCGGCTGCATTTTCTCTTGCTCTCTTTTCAGAAGGCTTTTCGAAAAATCTACGCATTTTCATTTCACGGTAAACCCCTTCACGCTGAAGTTTTTTCTTCAGTGCTCGGAGTGCTTGATCAACGTTGTTATCGCGGACAGTAACCTGCATGGTTATGTCACCTACTTTCTAAATATGTATATAATTAACTTTATGAAACTTTATGTTCCTAACGGGCTTGTACCAAAATACGACCCCAAAAGATAGTTTTTTATTTCAGGAACTGTTAAAATCATCTATATTCACTAAAATAGAATAAAAATATTTTTAGAAAAGTATAAAATAACATGTCAGCCTCTGATTTACCTGATAATTTTCGCTCCCTTTTGCTTAGCGCAGCATTAGAGCATGTCCCTTTTGAGGGCTGGAGCAGAAAGGCACTTCACCAAGCCGCAAATGAGTTAGAAATCAGCCCTGATATTGCCGATACATATTTCAAAGGGTGCGGCAAGGAACTTATTGATTCATATGCCAAATTCTGCGATGAAAAAATGATTGCCTCTGCTGAAAAAACCGACCTAACCGCATTAAAAATTCGTGAAAAAATAACCTATTTAGTGCGGACAAGGCTGGAAATAGAAAAGCCCTTTATCGAGGCAGCAAGGCGTGGCATTTCATTCTTAGCCCTGCCAAATAACCACCTGCTTGCTCTGAGCATTTTATACCGCACGACCGATCTTATGTGGCGGCTCAGTCATGATAAATCTACTGATTATAATTTTTATACAAAGCGCATGACGCTGTCCGCTGTTTATAGCAGTGTATTTTTATATTTTATTAATGACGATTCGGGAGATTTTAAAGACACTTGGAACTTCCTTGACCGCCGCATTGAAAATGTCATGCAGTTCGAAAAAGGCAAAGCAAAAATCCTAACGGCGGCACATAAAATACCTGCTGTAGCTGATCTTTTTTCAGGCATCTTTAAACGCCCCCGCTGTTCTCTTTAATCTGGATCAATCCGTATTATTTCATTGCCAATTTTAATATGATTCCATTTTGGAGTAATGATCTCAAATTTATTATTTTTAAAGGCCTCTTGAACTTTTTTAATTCCCAAATACCGACTTCTATCAAGTGTATGTTTTTTCCATTTACCCTCGGCAAAACTAAAAAGAAAACGTCTTGAATAATCTCCATATGTAAAATAATCTTTTTGCCCATCATCATTTAAATCAATAACCAATATGTATATTTTATCAGAAGTCGCCTTTAAAACTGAATACATCTTTTTTAATAAATCCTCTGATAATGCCTCATCACTTGAATTGACAATAACCAGCCTTGCTTCAAATTCTTTTCTGGTATTATAAACAGTCTGATCTGGGTATGGCGTTCCCTTTAAAATATGGTCTATTTTCACATAAATATCTGGGTGTGTTTTTTCAATTTTCTTTTGAATATTTATTAAAGCACGCTTCCCTACGGCCGTTCTATTTAAGTAATAATAATTAAAATTCTCATAAGATACTTTACCTGATTCTAAGCGTGAAATTTGGCTGTAAACTGCTATTTTTCTAAAATCAAGCAGAGGAGAATTTACAGCAAGCAGGCTAAATAAAACAACAAATGCCATTCCAATATTGATTGAGCTAATCTTGCAAACCCAATCATCTCTTTTGCGAATGATAGCCCATAAATAAAAGAGTGAAAATAGAGCAAATATAGCCCAAATTAAAATGCCCCAACCCCGCCCCGCCGTCCAGCCATATTGCGCAATCCTTGTGAAAAGCCCATAGCCGATAATCAGACTATAAAGAGGAAGAAGAGCGATCCCCCCATAAACATAGCGGTGCAAAAAAAGCTTATAAGGACGCGTTCCCGTTCCATCTTGGTAGGCTGCATTAACCATAAAAATAATTATCGCCTGCATCCAAAGAAGCATGTGGCTGCCATAGCCTGTATTCCAGAGCAGCTCTAGCCCTAAAAAAAGCAAACTGCATAAAAATATGATAGAAACCAGAATTAAAACCAACAAAAGATATTTCATCAAAACTTGCTGAATGCGCGTCAAAACATCTATAATTTTTCCTTGACTGCGTAAGATAATGATCGCAAAACCATTACAAAGGGCAAGAGCTGGATAATAAAAAACTTCACTGGTAAAAAGAGCATAAAAGAAACTAATATTAATAATATTAAATATTGCCGCCCAGAGCATTAACACTCCCCAAAAAAGCAGAGTGAAAAGAAAAGATAGACAAAGCATTAAAAAATTACGCCATGAAAATTTAAATAACGCACGATAGGATATTTTTGTATTTTCAAGATTTTGCTGCATAAACATCGCAAACATAAGCCCTGCAATAATCATTGTCACAATATAAGAGACATAAAAATCCGTGACATTATACCCCCCTGCTCCAATCAATTGTGATTTAAAATAAAACCCTAAAAAAGCAAAAAGAAGAGTAAGCCCTAAAGCCCAAAATATAGTCTTTTTAAGGGCATCTTTTTTGATGGATAATAATATTATAAGCGGCACCTCGATGGCAATCGTAAAGGCGGCTACGATCCAATATGAATCTCTAGATGCATATCCTATCTTTGAATGCAGATGTAATAAAAACAATCCCTGAATAAAAGCTACGCTAAGCATAATAAATTTAAGATTAAATAACTGTTTCATAACGCCGCCCTCTATATTAATAGCGAATATTTTCCACCCAATGACTTTACGTTATTTCTAATGCAAGAGAAATATGTTTAAAATAAGATAAGAAATTAAAGGGGCAGTTTTTCACCAAAAGCATAAAGCCGTGTCACATGCCCCATTTTACGTCCTGCCCGTGCTTCTGCTTTTCCATAATGATGCACGTTGGCTTTAGGATCACGCAATAGCTCGTTCATTTCTAAAATATCATCTCCGATCAGATTAGTCATGACCGCCTGCGCATAAAGCTGCGTACTGCCAAGAGGAAGCCCGCAAATAGCCCGAACATGCTGTTCAAACTGGCTTGTCGGGCAGGCCTCAATCGTTAAATGACCTGAATTATGAACCCTCGGAGCAATTTCATTAACAATCAATTGTGGCTCATCAGAGGATATAAATAACTCAACCGTTAAAACGCCCACATAGCTAATTTCAGCAACGATTTTTTCCGCCATGCGACAGGCTTCTTTAGATAAAGATTCTGCTAGACGGGGCGGCGTGATGGAAATATCTAAAACATGATTTTTATGCTGGTTTTCAAAAGGCGTGAATGTTTTAATTTCCCCGTCCTGCCCCCTTGCGACAACAACTGAAATTTCTAAATCAAAATTAATAAAGCTCTCTATAATCACTTGACTACTGCCAAGGGAGGCAAAAGCATCTGCTACCTCTGATGCGCTGCGGACAATGACCTGCCCCTTCCCATCATAGCCAAAACGTCGGGTTTTTAATATTGCAGGATAGCCAATTTTTTCAAGCTCTTTAACCGCTTGCCGCCCCGTAGATACAGCTGCATAGGGCGCAGTTTTAAGACCAATATTATTTAAAAAATCTTTTTCAGTTAATCTGTCCTGTGATATTTGAAGCGCTTTTGCACTAGGAAAAAGCACGGCGCGCTCTGTTAAAAAATTCACTGTTTCGAGGGGGATATTCTCAAACTCATAGGTTACCACATCAACATCATCAATAAATTTTTGCAAAGCTTTAAAATCCGTATAAGATTCCCGCGTTAATTTATCTGTAACCTGTTCTCCTGGGTTTTTATCATAAGGGCAATAAATATGGGTGTGAAAGCCCATTTGCGCCGCTGCCATCGCAATCATACGACCAAGTTGTCCGCCGCCTAACATACCAATGACAGATCCGGAAGCTAATGTCTTCATATTACTTTAACCTTACATCTCATCTACTGGAAAATCTGCAACAGACGCTGTTTGCGCCGCTCTAAAACGCTCCAAAGCATCAGAGGTTTTCTGATCTTCAAGAGCGATAATTGCCGCCGCCAATAAGCCTGCATTTTTTGCTCCTGCCTTACCAATAGCGAGCGTTCCAACAGGAATTCCTCCAGGCATTTGCGCAATAGATAAAAGACTGTCCATACCGCTAAGAGCTTTAGATTCAACAGGAACCCCCAAAACAGGCAGAATTGTCATTGATGCCACCATTCCCGGAAGATGGGCTGCGCCGCCCGCCCCCGCAATAATAACCTTAAGACCATTAGCTTTAGCATTTTTTGCATATTCAAATAATCTATCAGCCGTGCGGTGAGCTGAAATGATTTTTGTTTCATAGGCAAGCCCAAGTTCATCTAAAATATCCGCAGCATGCCTCATTGTGCGCCAGTCCGATTGACTGCCCATAATAACGCTAATAATCGCTTTTTTATCAGCCATCTCTGTTCCTTTAAATGAGCCAAACATTAAGACTATAAAGTCATTAAGAAAGTTCAAAATTATAAACATTTTACCAAGAGATACAATAATTATTATAGATCTTTTTAAATTTTAAAAACCCTCCTTCCTTCTCAAAAGAGCCTCAAAATACTCTAAATTTTAATTTAGAGTATTTTCATGATCTCAAACCTATTACCAAACAATCAGGGCAGAATCATTAATTGTTAACGTTTCTTTAGGTTAAGGTGACGATTTTAGTATCTTCTTTTCTTAAAATAGAT
>JADGEY010000110.1 GCA_016744185.1 Emcibacteraceae bacterium
ACGCCTAAAAGCCGCAATGGACAACAGTTTTAGAGAAAAATTACTAAAATGTTAACAATTAATGATTTTGCCCTGGTTAATGCAGGGATGAGTGCAAGCGTTCATTTTGAGTGATTTTTTGTCTAATAGAAATATGTTTTTTTTCCAAATAGGATAGAAAATATTTTAAATTTACTTTTTCCTGAAAAGAAAAATATTGCTCAAAATTTTTTAATATTTCTTTGGCCGATCTGTAAAGGATAAACATAATAAGAGGTATGAATGATAAACCGATAATATGTAAAATTAAATCCATTTTAGTACCCTTGCTCTATTTATGTTCTGCCTACGTTCTACATCAAAGAAAGAAACAAGTAAAGAACAAAAAAAGAACTCAAAGGATTTATTTTAGAATTTAAGAATAATGAGGCGTTCTTTTTTCAATAAAAGCAGTAACGCCTTCTGAAAAATCTTTTGATTTACCAGAGAGTTGTTGGTACTCAGCCTCTAATTCCATTTGTTCTTCTAAGTTATTATTGTCAGAAGAATTGAGTAATGATCTTATTTTAAGAAGTGCTTCTTTGGGGCTATCTTTAAGTTTTGTTGCAATTTTTAAGGATTCCTTTTCAAAAACTTCATCTTCAAAGCTTTTATAAATGAGACCAATTTGAACGGCTTCTTCTGCTGTTATTATTTCTCCTAACATCATCATAGCGGCTGCATTGCCCCGTCCAATGAGCCTTGGTAAAAAATAACTGCTGCCCGCATCTGGAATTAATGCAATATTGATGAAAGCCTGAGAAAAACATGCAGATTTCGCAGCAATAATAATATCACAGCTCAGAGCAAGTGACATACCCGCCCCTACTGCCGCGCCATTAACGGCTGCTATTGTGGGTATGGGAAGATTTCTGAGTGATGAAATAAGGGGGGCGTATCTCTGCATTACAATTTTACCAAGATTGGGAGGAAATTCATCAAATCCTTCTTTCAAATCCGCACCAGAGCAAAATGCTTTACCCGCTGCAGTTAATAATAAAGCCTTTACAGAGCTTTCCTCTTTTGCAAGAGTGTCGATAATATCCTGAAGTTCTAAAAAAAACTGTTTATTCATAGCATTCATAGCATCAGGTCTATTAAGATGAATGATTGCAATTTGATCTTTTATGGTAAAATTTAATGTTTGATAGGTCATTTATATATTCTCCTAAATTTAAAATTAATAGGAGGGCATTTAAATGTCAAACATTATTAAAACAGTTGTTTTAATTTAAGAGATTTCATAGGCTTTAACATTATTCCTGCCAGAGTCTTTTGCATTATAAAGAGCGGTGTCAGCTTTTATCACAGTTTCTACAGCTGTTTCACCTGCATGATATTGCGCAACACCAAAAGACATGGTGATTTTACTAACATATTCGCCTGTTTTAGTTTTTTTGATAGAATGGCTTGATATATATTCCCTCATTTTCTCAGCTAGAAACATGGATTCTGCAAGTCTTATATTTGGTAAAATTATTGCAAATTCTTCGCCACCATATCGAGTCGGAGTTCCTTTATTGCCAATAGTTGTTTTAATGACTTGCGCAACAGCTTTTAAAACTTGATCTCCTGTAACATGTCCCCACTTATCATTAAAATTTTTGAAAAAATCAATATCGCAAAGAATGATTGAGAAGGGGGTATCTTTAGTCTTGAAGTTTTCTACTGCAGAATTTATGATTTCATCAAATAATTTACGGTTCCCAATATTTGTAAGCATATCGGTACGGCTTTCAAAGCGGGCAGTCTCAAGGTCAATTTGTAATTTTTGAATTTTTAAAGAGGATTTTTCTAGGTCAGTTTGTGTTTTTTTTGCTTGGTTCTCAATATTATTAGCATCATTAATAATGTTTTTAATTGTACTGGTTAAGCTCTCAGTGTTTATTTCATTATTGAGTGATTTTACCTGTTTTTTTAGGCTCTCACTAAAGGTTGATGTGCCTTTAATAGATGTTTTTAAGTGATTTGCAATTTTAGAAAGTTCATTTTGTAAAGTATCGCTAGTATCGGAAATTTTACGATTTTCTTTATCATTTGTAATAAATTTTTGGTAAATTTTATTACAAATATAATATGTAAATTTTTTATCATTAAGTAAAAAATGGTCGATAGTCTTCTTTAAACTTTGGTCATAGTCAGCTGTATAAGTAAACCAGACGTGATAATTTGCGGGGGTTGCTGGAATTCCATGTTTTTCTAAAAGGAAAATAGCTTCGTCAGATTTTTTTTTGATAAAAATATCATTTTTAAAGCCGCTAGTTTTTTTTGAATTTTCTTTTTTTGTCATCTTTTATCTCAATCATGGTTTATACAATTTTTTCTAGCTTAAAAATTTATAAACAACTAATTACTCTAATTTTAATAACAACTAATTACTCTAATTTTAAAAGATATTTTATATATTCCTTAATAAAAAAGCTGGTACATGTTCACCCATACCTACAATAGGTTTATAGTTATTTTTTTTGGGTGCATTTTCTTTCTTAATAGCGTTAGAATTGTTGTTTTCTTTAATTTTAGGTTTGTTTTTATTTGGAGGGGGCGTTTTCTTTTTTTCTTTTTGAGGTTCTTTTGCTTTTAATACTTCAATTTCTGTACCAAGAAATTTAGTTAATAAAGCTAAGTTCTTTTTTTCACGGGGAGAGGCTAGTAAATAGGCAGTTCCTGTTTTACCCGCCCGCCCTGTACGTCCAATTCTGTGAACATAATCTTCTGGATTATTAGGGACTTCAAAATTAAAAACATGGCTAACATCAGGAATATCAAGTCCTCTTGCGGCAACGTCACTTGCAACAAGGAATTTTATTTTATCTTGTTTGAAATTATTTAAAATTTCCATGCGAGTATTTTGGTGAAGGTCTCCATGCAGCTCATCAGCATTAAAACCATGAGATTTCAAAGATTTAGCAACAATTTTGACATCTTTTTTACGGTTGCAAAAAATAATGCCATTTTTAACATCCTTAGATGTTAAAAGCCCACGCAGGACTTCTCTTTTAACTTTATCACTAGGGGCAACATTGATTAAATATTGACGAATAGTAGAGGCGGTAGAAGTGGGCGCTGTAACTGTAATTTCTTTTGGGTCTTGCAAAAAGCTATCGGTTAGTTTCTTAACTTCCTTTGGCATTGTTGCGGAGAAAAATAATTTCTGAAGCTTGGCTGGCATTGATTTACAAATTTTTTCAACATCAGGAAAAAAGCCCATATCAAGCATCCTATCAGCTTCATCAACCACCAGAATCTCAATACCATTAAGCATAACTTTACCCCGTGACATATGATCCATTAACCTACCAGGGGTTGCAATTAAAACATCAACGCCTCGGTCGAGTAATTTTTCTTGATCAGCAAAGGCAACACCGCCGATAAGCAGCACCATTGAAAGCTTTGTATTTTTACCGTATTTTTCAAAAGATTCAGCAACCTGCGCTGCCAGTTCTCTTGTTGGCTCTAAAATAAGAGAGCGGGGCATTCTTGCTCTTGCGCGCCCTTCGGAAAGAATATCAATCATGGGCAGGGTAAAGCTTGCTGTTTTACCTGTTCCTGTTTGGGCAATGCCCAATATATCACGTCCTTGTAAAGTGCTTGGGATAGCCTTAGCCTGAATTGCTGTAGGCTTGTCATAGCCTGCATCTTTAATTGCGCTAAGGGTATGATCGCTTAAACCGAGATATTCAAAACTCATGATTAATTACTATGTCCTGATATTATTTAATTATCAGCGCAGAATACGCTTAAGTCTCAAGAAGTCAATGTTTCTCTCTCTTTCACAGGTTAAAACTAACTTTATTTTTAAAATAGTTGCAAATCTGTTTCAATATTAGAGGCTTAGAAGTCTAAATCTTCAATGTTTTGTGCATTTTCTTGGATAAACTGGAATCTTAATTCAGGCTTTTTACCCATGAGTTGACTAACTTTTTCTGATGTTTCAAGGCGAGCACCATGGGGGATAATAATGCGGAGCAATGTGCGTTTGCTAGCGGTCATCGTTGTTTCCCGAAGCTGAGCAGGCGGCATTTCACCAAGCCCTTTAAAGCGGCTCACTTCAATTTTACCCCGTCCTTTAAATTCTGTTTCCATCAATTCATCTTTATGAGCATCATCACGGGCATAAAGAACCTTTCCCCCTTGACCAATGCGGTAAAGAGGGGGCTGGGCAAGATATAAATGTCCATTTTTAATAAGATCGTTCATTTCTTGATAGAAAAATGTAATCAGAAGGGTGGCGATATGAGCGCCGTCCACATCCGCATCGGTCATGATAATGACTTTTTCATAGCGCAGATCAGCATCGGAGTAATCTTCGCCAGTGCCGCAGCCAAGAGCTTGGATAATATCGGCTATTTCTTGGTTGCCTCTAATTTTTTCACGTGTTGCGCTGGCAACATTGAGTATTTTGCCCCGAATAGGAAGAATAGCCTGCGTTTTTCGGTCTCTTGCCTGTTTTGCCGACCCGCCCGCAGAATCACCTTCCACAATATAGATTTCTGTTGTTTCTGCGCCGTCAATGCTGCAATCGGCAAGCTTCCCTGGAAGCCTTAAACGTCTTTTACTGGTCGCTGTTTTGCGCTTTACTTCTTTTTCTTTTTTGCGGCGCAGTCTTTCTTCTAGTTTTTCAAGTGTCCAAGCGAGCAGGTCATTTGCCATCGTCGGATTGCCGCTAAGCCAATGATCAAAATGGTCTCTAAGAGCATTTTCCGCAATTCTTGAGACTTCTGCATTGGTTAATTTATCTTTTGTTTGTCCTTGGAACTGTGGATTTTTAATAAAGATTGAAAGTACGCAATGAGAGCTTGTAAAAATATCCTCCCCCGTAATGCCAGCCGCTTTTTTATTATTAACAAGCTCGCCGTAGGCTTTCATACCTTTTAAAATAGCTGCCCTTACGCCCGCTTCATGGGTGCCGCCTAGGGGGGTGGGGACTGTATTACAATAAGATTTCACGCTCCCATCACCATATTCAGGCCAAGTGATCGCCCATTCAATATGCCCGCCATCTCCGCTAAGCTCTGTTTTGCCATGAAAATTCTCTTCCGTGACGAGAGACTTTTTTGCAGTCGCTTCGGTTAAATAATCGTTAAGTCCGCCGGGAAAATGCAGGGTATCTTTTACAGGCGTACCTTCTAATTTCAAGCGTTCAATTAGTTCGGGCTCGCAAACCCATCTAATTTCTACACCTCTAAAAAGATAGGCTTTTGATTTGGCAAGTTGATAAAGGCGGCGAGGGCTGAAAAACAAAGATTTTCCAAAAATTTCTGTATCGGGCAAGAATGTAATTTTCGTGCCGCGCCTATTATTAACTTTTCCAAGAGATTTAATAGGGGCTAAAGCTTTACCCCGAGAAAAGCTCTGAGTCCAAAGCTCTTTATCGCACGCAACTTCTACTTCCAAAATTTCTGAAAGAGCATTAACAACTGAAATTCCAACCCCATGAAGACCGCCAGAAGTCTCATAAGCTTTAGAATTAAATTTACCGCCAGAATGAAGGGTCGTCATAATAACTTCAAGAGCGGATTTATCTTTAAATTTTGGATGGGGGTCGGTTGGAATGCCCCGTCCATTATCTGTAATTGTAATCGAGCCATTATTATGAAGTATCATTTCAATGCGTCCCGCGTGCCCTGCAACGGCTTCATCCATTGAATTATCAAGCACTTCGGATACAAGATGGTGATAGGCCCTATCATCAACGCCGCCAATATACATACCGGGGCGTAGTCTTACAGGTTCTAGCCCTTCTAAAACTTCAATATCTTTTGCTGAATAATCTTCTGTCGTTGGCGGGGATTTAAAC
>JADGEY010000111.1 GCA_016744185.1 Emcibacteraceae bacterium
AAAAAAAAAAAAAAAAAAAGCGCAAGCCGCATATCTTTAATCTGCCCCGCTCGTTGAAAGGTAACATGTGCAATATACATATTATTATTTAAAGGAATTTTATTGAAGAAATTTTGATATATTTTTACTGCATCTCTCTGCTCTTCAATGGCTTTTTGCCAAGAAAAAAATTCTGTCTTACCCTCTCCTTCTTGCTCTAATATATGAGAAGAAAGAACTATGTTATTTTCTGAATTATTTGGCAAAAGATTAAAACCCACTAATTTATTTACATCCTTATAATCTTGCCATTTAGCGCGCCAAATATTAACATCACTCCAAATTAAATATTCACCATTCTCTTTCATGATCGGCAATATCAAGGCGGGCGGCGAGATTAATTCTGATGATGAAATATCTAGCAAAGAAAAAATATCATGGATTTTAATTTGATCAAAATAATAAGATAAATCAGCCATATAGCGAACGTTCGACCGCCTTTCATGCGCTACGGCAAAGCCTGTTGAAAGTTCTTCTATCTGACTATTATTAAAATAGGGGAGTTTCGATATGTCTTTTATTTTCAAAATCTTAGAAAAAAGCATGTAAAGAGCTGCCCTGCGCCCAGATATCAAAGCTTTTTCTCGCGCCTTTTCTGCACTGCTAGATGTCTCGTCAACCTTCACATTCTGAATTGTATAAATTTCTCTTGCTTGATATTTCTCTTCTGCAAGAGCATTGTTTTTCAGTGGAAATAAGGCGAAAAAAATCATCCATAAACAAGCAATATTACTCATTTTTTTAGCCTTTTTTCTTAGATACTTCATAAAAATAATATCCCTTAAATATTTCAAGCCCTCTATAGACTATTTTAAGCGAATAATCTATATATATGCAGCTATGTAATATCAATTTGTCAGGAAAATGTCCTTACCTAATTATAAAGAGTGAGCTAAAAGTGACTAAAAAATCTTATACTTATAAAGATGCCGGCGTTGATATAGACGCAGGCAACGACCTTGTCGAATCCATCAAACCTGCCGCTGCATCAACCCGCAGGTCAGGCTGCAACGCTGATCTTGGCGGTTTTGGGGCATTATTTGATCTAAAAGCCGCTGGCTTTAAAGACCCTATTTTAGTTTCTGGCACAGACGGCGTTGGGACAAAATTAAAAATCGCCACCGAATATAACAAACATGACACAATTGGCATCGACCTTGTGGCAATGTGCGTTAATGATCTCATTGTTCAGGGCGCAGAGCCTTTATTCTTTCTTGATTATTTTGCAACAGGTCATCTTTGCGTGGACGCAGGACGAGATATAATCGGCGGTATTGCCGAAGGATGTAGAAGATCAAATGCCGCTCTTATCGGCGGTGAAACGGCTGAAATGCCTGGGATGTATAAAGACGGCGATTATGACCTTGCAGGATTTTGCGTTGGTGCTGCCGAACGTGAAAATTTACTCAGCGGTGATGAGGTTTCTGAAGGCGACGTGGTTTTAGGACTTGCCTCTAGCGGCGTTCATTCAAACGGCTTTTCATTGGTTAGGCAGCTTAAAGAACTCTCTGGCATCAGCTATGATGACCCCTGCCCTTTTGATCGCTCTAAAACTTTAGGCGAAGCTTTGTTAGAGCCGACTAAAATTTACGTTAAAAGCACATTAAAAGTTCTTAAAACGGGTGCGGTTAATGGTATTAGCCATATTACAGGCGGCGGCTTTGTTGAAAATATTCCAAGAATTCTGCCAAAAGGCGTTGCTGTTCATGTAGACGCTAGCATTTGGAAGCTTCCCGCTGTTTTTAACTGGCTTAAAGATATGGGCAATATTACAGCACAAGAAATGGCGAAAACTTTTAACTGCGGCATTGGTCTTGTGGTGATTGTAAAAGCATCACAGGCAGAGGAGGCGAAAGCCCTTTTCGAACAAGAAGGTGAAGTAGTTTATAAGGTCGGCACAGTGAAAAGAAAAACCCCTGACGAGCCAAAATGTACCGTCACAGGCGGCGCTGGTGCATGGAGCTATGATAAAGCTTGGCAAGCTATCTCTGAAGCGAAATAAGGATTAACTATGCTTGATGTAGCCATTATAATTTCTGGTAGCGGCAGTAACTTACAGGCTCTAATCGATGCTTGCAAAGAAGAGAACTTCCCTGCTCGCATTGTAAAGGTCATCTCAAATAACCCTGATGCATACGGGCTTGAGCGGGCAAAAAAATCTGGCATTGAGACCGAAGTTATTAATCATGTAGATTATGAAGAGCGGCAAGACTTTGAAGATGCGCTGGATCAATCCATTAAAGATTCAGGGGCAAAAATTATTTGCCTTGCAGGATTTATGCGCATTTTAAAAGGCCCTTTTGTTAATCGTTGGAAAAATAGGATTTTAAATATCCACCCTTCAATTCTTCCCGCTTTTAAAGGGCTGCATACCCAAGAAAGAGCCTTAGAAGCAGGGGTGCGCTTTACAGGATGCACCGTACATTTCGTCAGCAGCGACCTTGACGGCGGTCCTATCATATTACAAGCGATCACCTCTATCGATCAAAATGATACAGCAGATACGCTAAATGCTAAGGTTTTAGAGCTAGAACATCAAATATATCCAGAAGCGTTAAAACTTGTCGCTAGCGGACGGGTTAGAGTCTCAGAAAACCGCGTTAGAACCGAAAAAACAACCTTTGCAAATATCTCGGTTATTAACCCTTTAATATCGAAATAATCCACCTTTATTAAAGCACTCAATAAATATTCTATATGTTTGAAAATATTAATTCTAACGCTTTTTTTGAATTATATTATCCAAGGCAAAAGGTCCAGAACCGTGCCTCATTAACATTAATAATATAACGGCCCAAACCATATGGTCAGGCCATGAGGCAGGAAAAACAAAAATTTGAATAACCGCCACCATTATAAATAATGCAAAGGCACTTAATCTGGTTGCAAGCCCTAAAACAAGAAGAATAGGCAGTATTAGTTCAGCCGCCAAAGCCAAATGCGCCGCAGTTTCAGGGGATAATAAAGGTAAATCATACTCATTTTCAAAAAGCATATAAGTCATATCGCTGATCTGCCAATCAAAAGTTAAAACCTGCTTAAGCTGAGAAAAAGAAAAATTAGAAGCTTCCTCATTTAAAGTAATTTTAGTCATGGCAGAACGCCAAAAAATTGCGCCAATCGCTACCCTTGACCAAACGCAGATACTGCAAATGGTGATCTTACTAAAGATATTATTGATAAAATGCGTAAACTCTATCATTTTTTCTCTCATGAACTGTCCTTAAATTTATAGCGTTTTTAATCTTTAGAAATGATTTTTATTTCTGTTGTTATTTCCAGTTCCGCAAGCTGCACCAATGCTTCGGTAAGAGTAAAGCCCTCTCCTTCTATTTTTTCTAACTGCTCTGACGCTTGAACAAGAGAGTCTCCATTTGCAAGATTTTGCAGAAAAACATATAGATTCTTTGGCAATTTAAACATTGTCATTTTAAACTCTTCATCTTTGAAAATAGTCAAATAACAGGCTCCCCCTGTTAAATTGTAATCTTCACTATTTATATTATCATCCTGATTTATCTGCCAAATTTTATCTATAGGGTAAGAAGAACTCATTAAAATAAAGCTCGGCGTAAATTCAATATAAATATTACGGGATGAAAGCTCAGCATCTTCCATAAGCATTTCATCCCAAAAAGCCTCTTTGCTTAAAATTGCTCTATCCGCCGCATGATAACATTTACGCCAGTTTTGTTCTAATTTTGCAATATCTTCCATATAAGGATAATCATCTAACGCCCTTAACTGAGATAGATACTCAGGGAAATTTTCTCCGTAATTCATTAAAAGCGGCGTTCTAGGGAGGTTCTCTCGGCTATAATCCATAGCGATAGAATCAAAATATTCTTGCCCTAAAAGCCGTAACGTCACAGGAAAATTATCTTGCAAAGCAATGATAAGGCTATGACATATATTATTTTCATATATTTTCAAACGATCTTTAGCAGCTATACCGTTCGCCATAACCTGTGTTTCTAGCCATTCTCGATTTTTATTTTCAACATTAAGCTTAAACCCATATTGCATTTTAAGAAGCCTTTCCAACAGCCCCCTCCTTTATATTTTGCATATAGTCTCTAGCTCTCTTTGATTCTTGCAGCAGGGTAAAATAAGAGGGGATATTTTGATCCCATTCAATCAGGCTCGGTCTCTCTCCTATTATCTCTAAAACATACCGATAAAGCTGCCAGACACCATCACAGACGTTAGAGCCATGATCGTCGATTTTAATAATTTTCATATGACCATCATCTTGCCATGATCTATCTGAATGCCCTGCAAGATGGTATTCTTGCACCGCCTGCCCGTTTAAAGACCTAATATAGTGCCGTGCGTCCCAGCCATGATTAAAGGCACTTACATAAATATTATTAATATCGATCAGCAACCCGCAGCCCGTCTGATTTACGATTTCATTTAAAAATTCTACCTCCGTAAAATCACTTTCCACAAAGCTTAGATAACGAGAAGGGTTTTCCACTAATATCTGCCGCCCTAAGAAATCTTGCATCTGGCGGATATTCTGGCTGATTATTTTTAAAGAATCATGCTTATAGGTAAGCGGCAATAGGTCATTAAGATATGAGCCATCCACTACAGAAAAAGAAATATGATCAGAAATAAAAATGGGATTATATCTATCCATGACCCGTCTTACACGGGCAAGATGCCCCATATCAAGCCCCTCGGCGCTGCCAAGAGACATGCCGACCCCATGCAAGGATATAGGGAACTCTTCTCTTATACGGTCAAGGTTATGAAGCGTATTTCCCCCCTCTGCCATATAGTTTTCTGTATGGACTTCAAAAAAATCTACGTTAAAATCACCATCATATTTTTTAGAAAAAATTTCATCGAAATAAGATGGTTTTAATCCGATTCCACATGCACAAGGGGCTATAGGGGAGACATTGCTTCTATCCAATGAAGGGGCGTTCACAATTGAGAAAGAGGAATTTTGCAAAATCGGATTAAAATCTTTAGAAAGTCCCATGTCCTTATGATCGGGCATGGCGAATCTCCTATTTGCCTGCTGACAAAGATGAGCCTGTAATTTTCAAACAAGTCCCTTTTGGAAGATAAATCCAAGCATCTTTTTGATTATCTTTTGTAGAAGATCCTGCACAAGATGATGTTGCCGTTGCACAATCATTTTTCCCCGCTTTAACAACGCCGTAACATTTTTCGACTTTTTTTGATTTCGCATCAGCCGCAGAAACGGTGGATATTGCCGCTGCCGCTGTAAGCGCAAGAGCCAAAGCAGCCGCAGTTGTTTGGGATTTTAAATTAGCCATATTTTTAAATACCTTATTGTTAATAAATTTTAAAACCCCTTTAAAATAAAGAAGTGATTTTCTATTTTCATAATGTCACAAAAAAATAAATATTCAAATCACACCTGATCACATTTTTTGTGATCACAGATAAAATAAGTTAAAATAAGATGAAATCATAACCTAGCATAATCAAGTTTGGTAATCATGCCGCTCTGCATCCATTCTTGTAAAAATTCCACCGCTTTTTGAGGGGCTTCTTCTGCGTGATAGAGTGCTAATTCTTCACAAATATCTGGGAATGCCTTAAAATCTTCCACAAGCCTAAGAGCCTCTAGCTCATCTTTTTCAAGCGAGCGAAAGCGGGAAATCAGCCCGTCACGCCATAAAAGCACCGATATTTCTGAAGGCAGCAGCTTGTGAGAGATAAATTCATCACTCTCTTGCTCTGCCATCTCCTGCTCTTTGACCGATTGCCAAATATCTAAAATATTC
>JADGEY010000112.1 GCA_016744185.1 Emcibacteraceae bacterium
ATATATAGTATTGTAGTCAATTTATACTAACCGCTTTCATTTGTTGTCAATAGAAAACGATATGTTTAATATATCACAATATATTTATTTACTTATATATAATATGTAAAATAGATTTTTAAATTAATAATTAATAATAATTAATATATTAATAAATATATATGTAATATAAAATTGTGAATAGTTTAATGATTTAAAAGAGAGCATAAATGTCAAAAAGATTTCTTGAAATTTTAAAAGGTAAAAAAACTGATAGACCTGCTTTTTGGTTTATGAGACAAGCAGGAAGATATCTTCCCGAATATATGGAAAAACGCAAAGAAGCAGGGTCTTTTTTAGATCTTTGCTATAATCCTGAATTTGCAATTGAAGTTACTCATCAGCCCCTTAGAAGAAACAAGATGGATGCTGCAATCCTCTTTTCTGATATTTTAGTGATCCCTCATGCTTTAGGACAAGATCTGGCTTTCCAAGTTGGTAAAGGGCCTGTTTTAACACCCATTGATAGTTTATCTAAATTAAATGCCCTTAGCATAGACCATCTTCATGAATGTCTCTCCCCTATCTATAACACTGTAAAAGGTCTTTCTAGTACCTTGGGTCAAGAAACCGCTCTTATAGGCTTTGCAGGGGCTCCTTGGACTGTTGCGACCTATATGGTGCAGGGTCATGGATCACCGGATCAAGCTGCGGCTCGTTCATGGGCCTATAATGATCCTTCAGTTTTTCAAAAGCTCATTGATTTATTGGTTGAGGCAACCTCTAGCTATCTTATTCGCCAAGTAGATCATGGAGCAGAAGCTTTACAGCTTTTTGATAGCTGGTCAGGTTCTCTTCCTGAAAAAGAATTTGAAAGATGGTGCATTCACCCTACCGCTAAAATCATTCAAAATATTAGAGCTATATATCCCGATATTCCTATCATAGGCTTTCCAAAAGGAGCAGGGGCTAAATATCCAAACTTTATTAAAGAAACGGGCGTTACAGCGGTTTCAATTGATACTTCTATGCCGCTTGAATGGGCAAGAGATCATATTCAATCACTGGTTCCTATTCAAGGCTCGCTTGATCCTTTACTTCTTGCTGCGGGAGGGGACGCACTTGAAAAAGAGGCTCTGCGTATTTTAGATATTTTTAAAGACGGCGGACATATTTTTAACTTAGGTCATGGAATTGTACCTCAAACGCCGCCTGAGCATGTAGAGCAGCTTTCAAAAATAATTCGTGATTACCGGTATTAAATTTATGAGATATAAAATAGCTATCATATTTTTTAATCTTGGCGGGCCGTCTGATTTAAAAGAGGTAAAGCCCTTTTTATTTAATTTATTTAATGATCCTGCTATTATCGATTACCCTCAGCCTTTTAGATATTTACTTGCAAAATTAATTTCTTCCCGAAGAGAAGTCTTTGCTCAGGAAATATATAAAAATATTGGCGGAAAATCGCCTATTGTTCCTGAAACAAAAAAGCAGGCTAAAGCGTTAGAAAAAATACTTCTTAAAAAAAATATTAGCGTTTTTAAAGTTTTTATTAATATGCGTTATTCACGTCCTTTTGCAGATGAAGTTATTGAAGATGTTCAAGAATATGCGCCAGATCAAATTATTATGTTACCGCTTTATCCGCAATATTCTTCTACAACAACTGAATCTTCTATTAATAATTTTATTAAATATTACAAAAAAGCAGGGCTTAAAATTCCTTATAAAATTATTAAAGAATATCCAGATCATCCTTTATTTATTGAAGCCCACGGTGATAAAATTACAAAGGTTTTAAAAAAGATTGATTTAAATAAATATAGGATTCTTTTTTCGGCTCATGGTCTACCAAAAAAAATAGTTGATAAAGGTGATATTTATCCCGTTCATATCAAAAGAACCTGTAAGGCTATTATTAAATTTTTACATATAAAAAATCCTAAAATATTATTTGACCATGTGATTTGTTATCAAAGTAAAGTTGGGCGGCTTGAATGGATTGGGCCCTCGACTGAAGATGAAATACTGCGGGCTGGGCGGGACGGTAAAAATATAATAATTGTGCCTGTTGCTTTTGTATCTGAACATTCTGAAACGCTTGTCGAGCTGGACATAGAATATAAAGAGCTTGCAGAAAAGGCTGGAATAAAGGATTATATTCGCATCGCTACATTATCCTGCGATAAAAAATTTATTGAAGCTTTAGCAATGCTTATTTTGGAACAAATAGATGCATGATTTTACGGTAGAATATTATAATTACTTTTTATCTTTGCATGTTATTTCTGTAATCTCATGGATGGCAGGAATGCTTTATATGCCTCGTCTTTTTGTCTATCATTGCCGCCTAAAAGCTGGATCTGATGCTTCTGAAATGTTTAAAGAGATGGAGCGAAAATTATTAAGACTTATTATTAATCCTGCAATGGTTATTGCTTGGATTTGTGGATTATTTATGGCGATTGGGATGAATTTTTTTGATGCAGAAAATTCTGGTTGGTGGTTTCATGCTAAATTTTTACTGGTGTTTATTTTAAGCGGCTTTCATGGTTATCTTTCAAAATGGCGTAAAATATTTGAAAGAGATGAAAATATTAAAACAGAAAAATTCTATCGTTTAATGAATGAAATTCCTACTATTTTAATGATTTTTATTGTTATATTAGTCGTTTTTAAACCTTCTTGATTGATTATCTTTAATCATGGTTGATAAATGAATTAAAACCTTTTATAGTTGTTTAATTAGAGACCATAATATTTGGCTTAATTCTAACTAATAATCATTTTTCTGATGATTAAATTTTTCCTTTCTGGACATAAAATAATGAATCTACTAGACCTTAAAAAAATGACTCCCGTTGAAATTGTTAAAATGGCGGAAGAGCTTGAAATTCAAAATGCAAGCAATCTTCGTAAGCAAGATATGATGTTTACAATTTTAAAAGCGATGGCAGAGCGGGGTGATAAAATCACAGGCGGCGGCGTTATAGAAGTTTTACAAGATGGGTTTGGTTTTTTACGCTCTCCTGATGCATCTTACCTTCCAGGGCCTGATGATATTTATGTAAGCCCTAGTCAAATAAAGAGATTTTCTCTTCGCACCGGTGATACAGTTGAAGGTTTAATTCGTTCTCCTAAAGAAGGTGAAAAATATTTCGCACTTTTAAAAGTCTCTCAAATTAATTTTGAAGACCCTGATGCTGGTAAACATAAAGTTCATTTTGATAGCTTAACGCCGCTTTATCCAGAAGAAAAATTCAAACTTGATAGAGCGAGCAAGGCAACTAAAGATTTATCTTCTCGGGTTATCGACCTTGTATCTCCTATTGGTAAAGGACAGCGTTCTGTTATTGTTGCGCCGCCTAGAACGGGTAAAACGGTTCTTCTCCAAAATATTGCTCATGCAATTACAGAGAATCATCCTGAAATTTTCTTAATTGTTCTTTTAATTGACGAAAGACCAGAAGAAGTTACGGATATGAGACGTTCCGTAAATGGTGAAGTCGTAAGCTCTACCTTTGATGAGCCTGCAAGCCGCCATGTTTTGGTTGCTGAAATGGTTATTGAAAAAGCAAAAAGATTAGTTGAGCATAAAAAAGATGTTGTGATTTTGCTTGATTCTATTACCCGCCTTGCTCGGGCTTATAATACAGTTATTCCTTCTTCTGGTAAGGTTCTTACAGGGGGCGTTGATGCAAATGCTCTGCAAAAACCAAAAAGATTTTTTGGGGCAGCCCGTAATGTAGAAGAGGGTGGATCGCTTACAATCATTGGAACCGCTCTTATTGAAACGGGCAGTAAAATGGATGAAGTTATCTTTGAAGAATTTAAAGGAACAGGGAATTCTGAAATTGTTCTAGACCGTAAAGTATCGGATAAACGTATTTTCCCTGCTATTGATATTACAAAATCTGGGACTCGTAAAGAAGAACTGCTTATGGATGAACAAACGCTTCATAAAATGTGGATGCTGCGCCGTATCTTAATGCCTATGGGTCCTGTTGATGCGATGGAATTTCTTCTTCGTAAAATGAAAGATACCAAAGATAACGATGAATTTTATAATAATATGAATAATTAACGATTATAAAAAAATAAAACTTAACAATAAAAGGCTTCTAATTTAGGAGCCTTTTTCTATTTTACTATACTTTTCCTCATAAGCTTTTATAATATTTTCTTATAAAAAATAAAAAGAGGGAAAACACTGTGATTCAAAATAAAATAAAAGAAGTAACGCTTGTTCAATCACTTATACCAATGGGGGTGCTTGTTCTTCTTTTAATAACCTCTGTTTATTTATATGGCTCTGATAGCTCTTATGGCGGTAACCAGATTGCCCTTCTTTTAACGGGGTCTCTTGCAGCATTTATTGGGGTCATGAATGGTCATCGCTGGAATGATATTCAAAAAGCCATATCAAATGGTATAGCCAATACTTTTTCTGCCATGCTTATTCTTCTTATGGTTGGGGGGCTTATTGGAACATGGATTATTTCAGGAACTGTTCCCGCGATGATTTATTATGGGCTTCAGATTTTAAATCCAAGTTATTTTTATGTAAGCACTTGTATTATATGCGGCATTGCAGCTTTATCAATTGGCAGTAGCTGGTCTGTTGCAGGAACGATTGGGGTGGGACTTATGGGCGTTGCAGAAGGGCTTGGACTTGATCCTGCCATTACCGCAGGGGCAATTATTTCAGGTTCTTATTTTGGTGATAAAATGTCACCCTTATCTGATACAACAAATCTTGCGCCAGCAGTTGCAGGAACAGATCTTTTCGGTCATATTGCTCATATGAGATGGACAACAATTCCAGCTATTATTGTTGCTATTATTCTTTATTTTATCATTGGGCTGAGTTCTGATGTTGTAAATAATGTATCTGAAAATAATACAACGATAGATTTAATTGAATCTCACTTTAATATTGGAATTCATCTTTTTATTCCCCTTGTTATTGTTTTTATTTTAGCCATTAAAAAATTTCCAGCCTTTCCTACTCTTATGATAGGAGCCTTAACAGGCGGCGTTTTTGCTGTAATTTTTCAACCTGATGTTGTTATTAAATTTGCAAGTGCGCAAAAGCTACCAGAAGCCATCCAGCTTTTAAAAGGAATATGGACGGCTCTTTTTGATGGCTTTAATATTAAAACAGGGGATGCCTCTATGGATAAGCTTCTCAATAGAGGAGGCATGTCGAGCATGCTCAATACTATTTGGCTGATTATGTGCGCTATTACCTTTGGCTCAATTTTGGAAAAGCTCGGCATGTTAAAACGGCTTGTGCAGGGAATGCTTTCTCTTGCGACGACAACAGGCTCGCTTATTTTAGTAACGGCTTTGACTTGTTTTGGAATGAATGTTTTTGCAAGCGATCAATATATTGCAATTGTGCTTCCAGGTAGAATGTTTAGAATTGAATTTAAAAATAGAAACCTTGATCCAAGAAACCTCTCTCGGGCTCTTGAAGATACAGGAACGGTAACATCTGTTTTAATTCCATGGAATACATGCGGCGCATTTATGGCAACAACGCTTCTTGTTCCAACATTTGATTTTGCGCTTTTCTGTTTCTTTAATTTATTAAGCCCTATTTTTTCTGTTCTTTATGGATATTTAAATTTTACAATCATTCCATTGGAAGAAAAGAAAGAACAAGCTGTATAGTTTAAAAATTAGGGGCTGTACCAGATAACGCATAAAAGGTGTTATAATGGTATCCATGAGAAAGAGCAGATAAGCAAGTTTAAACAA
>JADGEY010000113.1 GCA_016744185.1 Emcibacteraceae bacterium
TCATAATAGTTAGTATAAAATAGAACAACTAAAAAATACCCGATGTAAATAATACCTAATAAATTAATATTTACACAAAAAATAAAATTCAAATGAAAATAAAGGAAAAAATGTTAAAAATAGTAACCTTTATATTTGGTACAATTTAGAAAAAGATTATGCTAAACTTATGAAAAATGTTAAAAGATTTATGAATAAATCTAATCTTGCAAATCCTATAGAAATCATAAAACCTTCATTAGAAGACATGTGTACATTGGATCAAATAACGGAAAAAGAGGGGAACAAAAAAAATGCACAAATACAAGTTCACGAAAAAAACCATGAGGAGAAAGAACATAATTACTTAAAAACAACTACCATGCCCACAATAAGCCCTTTACAATTAGATCAGTTAGAACGAAGTTTAGAATATGTTGAAGCCAGTGAAATAACAAATGAGCAAAATATTTGCGTTGTTCTCCCTAATTTAACGCCACAAATTATTTTTACAGAAAAATATATTTCTGTGGAAAAAATTCAGAAAGAATTTCTTCCAGATTATAACTTGACGGAAAATATGTGGCTGTTTCAGCGTTTAACAGAAACATTTGATCAAAAAATTATGACTAAGCAATTCGCCCAAACCATAAAAAAAGATATGATTTTAAGCATTAATACTAATGTATCATCTATTTTATCTTATCATTTTGATGCTTTTATAGCGCAATATAATTTGACTCATGATGCTCCCCTTATTTTAGAATTTAAGATTTTTGATATTTTAGCCAACCTTAAGCAATATTTTGAAGTGAAAAGTAAACTTAAGAAACTAGGGTGCCGTATTTGTGTTGAATATATGGATTTACGCGCTATTGGAGTTATTGATCATAATATTACTGATATTGATTTTATAAAAATACCATGGAACAAACATGATCTTAAATTTATGGCGGAGCCTTTCGGGGCTGAAATCAAAGCTAAAATCAAAGCTCTTAATAAAATGCAAGTTATTCTCATTCATTGCGGAGAAAAAGAAGCCATTACTTTTGGGCAATCTTTAGGTATTAAAATTTTTCAAGGTTTCTATGTGGATAAATTACAATCCCAATAATATGAATCTAACCTCACTCAACTGCACCATATTTTTCTAATAATTTAACAATTTTTCTAATGCGCCCGTTTTCTTTAGCATAGCGCAAAACGGTACGCCCCAAATAATCTTCTAATGCCGCATCTGCGCCTGCTTTTAATAACAACTCAATAATGCGGGAACTTCTGGATTGCAGTGCCTTAATTAAAGCCGTTTGACCCGTAATATCTTGAATATTTAAATCAGCTTTAGCAATAATAAAGCTCCTTACGGACGCAATATCACCAAGCCGCGCAGAAACCATAAGGGGCGTTTCTTTTGATTTTCTATCAGGTACATCAGGTTTTGCTTTATTTTCAAGAAGATATATTATCAATTGAGTATCTCTGGTTTCAGCGGCAAGATAAAGAGCCGTTTTTCCTTCATCAATATCACGGGTATTAATATTAACGCCCCCTCGCACAAGATTCCTAATTTCATTATAGTCTTTTTTTTGCACAGCTTTTAAGAATTTATAAGAAGGAGAATATCCCTGAGCCTGACTATTTGTCGCTATGGAAAAGGCAATCATACCGGCACATCCTATAGTAACAAGCAGGGTGAATATTTTTTGCAGAAACATTTAAGTAAACTCCGGTCTTTTCAAAATTTGTAAATCAGATTATATATATAAAAGTCATTCACGCAAAGAAAAGAAAATATAATGCAGTCACAAAAAAAATTAACTATTAAAGCCCTCGTTATTTTACTGGGATTTTTGATCATTGCCAGCGCAGTATTTTTTATAACATCAAAGCCTGACCTAACTTCTGCCCAAAGGCAGACCAAAGCTCTGATCGGTGGTGCATTCAGTCTGATAGATCATAATGGCAAAGCTGTTACAGAAAAGGATTTTGCAGGTCAGTTCACGCTGATTTATTTCGGTTATACATATTGCCCTGATGTTTGCCCGACAGAATTACAGATTTTGAGCGAGGCTTATGATTCTATAGATCAAAAGACAAAAGATAAAATAAATTTAATGTTTATCTCAGTTGATCCAGAACGTGACACAGTAGAACAGTTAAAGATTTACGCCCCGCAGTTTCATGATGATCTGATCGGCTATACGGGAACGCTAGAAGAAATTAAAGCCATCAAAAAAACCTTTAGAGTCTACGCTGGAAAAGTCCAAGATGATAGCAGCACGGATTATCTTATAGATCATACATCTCTTATTTATTTAATGGACGGCAAGGGTGAATATGTAAAGCATTTCTCCTATGGAACAAGCTCTGAAAAGATCGCCTCTTATTTAAAAAAGCACGTTAAGTAATGCCCAAAGAAGGCAAAGTCTCTCCTGTTTTTTGGCAAGAAAAATCCTTGGCAGAGATGGATAATAAAGAATGGGAGTCTCTTTGTGATCGCTGCGGTCTATGCTGCCTTTATAAGATAGAGGATGAAGAAACAGGAGCGATTGCTCATACCAATGTTTCGTGCCGCCTTCTTGACATTAAAACCTGCCGCTGTATGAAATATAAGGTGCGTAAACTTCTTGTACCAGACTGTATTATCTTAACCCCCCAAACAGCCGGTGAATTTAAATGGCTGCCCAGCACATGCGCTTACCGCCTTATAGCGCAGGGCAAAGATTTACCGCCGTGGCACCCTCTTAAAACAAAAAATGAGCAGTCCATTCATAAAGCAGGGATTTCCATTCAAAAAATTGCAGTATCAGAAAGGGAGGCAGGTGACCTTGAAGATCATATCATCCATTGGCAAATTCTTGAGGAATAATTCAAAGCGTAAAAAGAAAACGTTAAAGCAAGGTTTTATTTTAAGCAGTGGCATCACCGCCATTATAAAACCCCATGCCAAATCGAAAAGAATAAAGCTTAAATATGACGCAGCAAAGAGCGCAGTTATGATAACTCTGCCGCCACATGTCTCCGCCGTTCAAGCTTTAGAGTTTGCAGAAGAGCATGAGGGGTGGATAAAAAAACAGCACCTTAAATATTCTAACATTCCTGCTTTCCAACCTAACCATATGCTGCCCTTTAGAGGGAAGCAATATCTGATCTGTCATGATGAAAGCCGTGCGCCGCATATTTGGCTTGAAGAAGATAGGATTATTGTGGGCGGCAGAATAGAAGGCTTTAACATTCGCCTAGAAAACTGGCTTAAACGTCAAGCAAAAGCCATCATTTTGCAGATTACACAAGAATTTGAAATAAAACTTAAAGCCTTATATAGAACAAAACCTCTGGGGCATAGAGTAAAACCGCTCGGAAAAATTAGCATTCGAGACACAAAAAGCCGCTGGGGAAGCTGCTCTGGACGAGGTAATATATCGCTTTCTTACCGCCTTATTATGGCACCTGAAGAGATTATGACATATGTTATCGCTCATGAAATTGCCCATCTTAAAGAAATGAACCATTCAGAAGATTTTTGGGATATTGTAGATCAGCTTGTCCCCAATGCTCGCACGGCAAAAAAATGGCTCAATCATGACGGTCAAGAATTAATGTTAATAAGGTAACAAGACCCCTTGCAAGATCACCTCCCTTCTTGCGCATTGCATAAACAAGTTGTTTTTTACAAATAAATATTGCACTCTCTATAGTTTTATTGTACCCTTTGTTCGCACGGTACATATGGAGCAGTAATATATATGGAAATTTTTATAGATATAGAGGATTCGACCCCCTTATTCGCTCAGCTCGTTGAGCAGATAAAGCAGGCAGTTCTACAGGGCAATATATCAGCAGGTGATGCGCTGCCTTCGATCAGGCAGCTCGCTAATGATTTAGAGCTTAATAACAAGACGGTGGCGAAAGCTTACCGACTTTTAGAGAGAGACAGCGTTATTCAGACAAAAGGCTACCGAGGAACATTCATTCACCCTGATGCAAGAAAGAACAGCAGTTTTGATTTAAATGAATGGGCTCGTACAACGCTCGGTAAAACAATTAATGAGCTGCGATCCGCAGATGTTACAGATTCAGAAATTCGCATTGCTTTTAGCAATGTTATGAAAAGTTAAAGGAATTTATTATGTTAGATGTTATTTTTTATGTTATTTTTTTAGGACAGATATTTTTACTTTCTTACTATTATCCATGGAAGACTTATGAGCGGATTGCATATATTTTAGAACATTGCCCGCCCTCACAATATCCTAAATTATATCCCAATACGAACTATATTGATCCCACGATTCCCGTGCGCGGGCTCGTAAAAACCTTTAAAACCATTAATGTTATCACGATTTTAATAGGTGTTGGCGCAATTTTTCTAGCTGCTATAAATGGCTATAAACCAGAAGGACATGGTGAAGAAACCCTCATTGGTCTTTATGCTATGGTACAATTCATTCCTATGATTTTTATAGAAATAAAAACGTACCAGCAAAATAAATTGATGAGAGAGCTTAGCAAAAGCGGCGTTCGAAAGGCTCAATTACAAGCCCGAAACCTGTTTGATTATATCTCTCCTATCGCAGTTGCTGCAGCCCTTATTATGTTTTGCCTTGTGATTTTATTCGAGCTTTATATTGCAAATTTTGAATTTCGCATGGATCAAAAATTTATTACGATCGTTGGGGTCGGTACGGTAATGCAATTCTTTTTTGGCTTCACAATTTACTGGGCTATTTACGGCAAAAAACAAGACCCTCATCTATCCTATGAAGACCAAAAAAAGGTTGGTTCTATTGCAACCTCTAGCGCAGTTTATACGTCCATTGGCATGAGTGTTTTCATCATTGTAAATTCAGCGGTTAAGGAGTTTAATCTGTCTTATTTAGACCCTGTGATCATGAGTCTTTATTTCCAAGCCTTAGCCTTTTTTGGGGTAGGCGTTATCTTTAGAAAATTTAAAGTCGAAGATGTCAATTTTGAAGTCTATAAAAAAGAAGTGAATAACAACATTTAAAGATATATTTATAAAATAAGTTAAATTCAAGGTTGCATCATTATAAGAAAAACTTTACTTTTAAGTATCTTAAATGCAAGGGGTTAATGATGCGACGCTTATTTATTTTTAAAATTATTTTTATGTTAAGCTTATTTCAATTTGGTATTTCCCCCTCTGTTCAGGCGGATGAAATTGATCAAGGGCCTGTTCCGAGCTGGGTCAAAAAACGGGATATTGATATATTAAAAATCCCAATTGATCAAAACTCTAAAGCAAAATACCAACATCTGTTAGAAGATAAGCAAATATATTTTGATCGTAAAGGACGGCAGACCTATCACCGAACTGTGAAATATATAAGTGATAAATCCCCTTATAAGTTTGATGGAGCCGTAACCCTCTTTTATGAAGCAACCTACCAGACGCACCGGATTCATCATTTAAAAATCTGGCGTGATAATAAAGAAATAGACGCTTTAAAATTCGCTGAAATTACGATTCAAAATGCATCATGGATGATATTTAAAGGATCAGAAAATCCAAGAACTATTGGTCTTATGCCAAGATATTTAAAAGAAGGGGATATTGTTGATTTCGCATATAGTATTACAGGTCAAAATGATGGGTTAAAGAATTGAGGTGGTCCTAAAAAACTGGACAGTCTGTTAAGGTGTATCCAAACGTAAATTTGGAGACATTATAATGACTAAAA
>JADGEY010000114.1 GCA_016744185.1 Emcibacteraceae bacterium
TAAGGCTATATTTTTTATTATTTTGAAGATTTTGTGACATTAGCTGCCCTCTATGGTTATTTTTATTAATGCTATGAGCGATGAATTAAAACCGTCTTCACCCGCCTTTCATCTGCTTCTAATATTTCAAAAGAAACTCGATCTTCTGGAATGTGAATAGATTGATATTCAATAAATTCCCCCTCCTTTGGAATGCGCCCTGCCAGCGTAAAAACAAGCCCTCCTACCGTATGAACTTCTTCATCTTGGTCATCAGTTAGAATATCGAGCCCAAGCAAAGCCTCAAGCTCTTCAATGGGTAGCCTTGCATCTACTTTGAGCTTTCCTGAAGGGAGCTCAAACAATAATTCAGCCTCATCTTCATCATGTTCATCTTCAATGTCGCCGACGATTTGTTCAACTAAATCCTCAATCGTTAAAAGCCCGTCTGTGCCGCCAAATTCATCAACAACCAGAGCCATATGAATATGAGTCCGCTGCATTTTTGTTAAAAGACCGCTCAGTTTCATAGAAGGAGGGACAAATAATATAGGGCGCTGGATTGATTTTAAAGAAGGCCAAATTTGCCCTTTTTGATGATCCGCAAGAACTTTCAAAACGTCCTTAATATGAACCATTGCAATAACTTCATCTAGGCTATCTCTAAAAATAGGCACTCTAGAACAAGATGCTTTCTTAAATACATCTACAAGTTCCATAAACTCTAATTCGCTTGAAACAGATATAATATCCGCCCTTGGCACCATCACATCATCGGTACGTTTACCGCTAAAGCTAAGCGTATTTCGGATTATTTCACGTTCTTCTTCCCCAAGAGGTTGATCGCTATTATGTTCGCCAATAACGTCTTCAAGGCTTTGTTTTAAAGAAATCTCTTTTTGCCGGGTGGAGATTAGGCTTTTCAGAAAAACCAAAAAACCACCCTTTCTACTTGGTGAGGGTTCTGGATCTTCTTCATTTAACTTCACATAATTATCATTCATTCTTACTTTTATTCCTCGCCCAACGCTAATTTATAAGGGTCTTTAATATTTAAATTATTTAAAAGTCTTACCTCACAAGATTCCATAAACTCCGCTTCCTCATCTTGAATATGATCATATCCTAAAAGATGTAATACTCCATGAATCATTAAATGTATAAAATGATTTTCTATCTTTTTTTCCGATTGTAAGGCTTCAAGGCGTAGAGTTTCAAGAGAAATAATAATATCTCCAAGCATAAATGGCATTTTAGGAATATCCGCTCCTTGTATAAAATAAAGCTCAAGTTCTTCTTTATCTAACAAGGGAAAAGATAAGATATTGGTTGCCTTATCTTTTTTTCGGTATTCGCCGTTTAATTCCTGCAGTTTTTCATCATCGGCAAGAACAATACTAAGCTCTAAATGAGAAAAATCCTTAAAAATCTTTCCTTCAGGTGTTTCTGTAATCACTTGTGCCAGAGCGGCATCAATATATTCTTGGTAATCAGGTAAAATACTGCTCCAATCGCCCGCTTCCAACATGACCGAGGTATCTATATGTTCTTCAATATTAATTTTGTAGGTCATAAGCCCTTACAATCTTTCCAACCAATTGGTGACGCACTACATCATCTGCATCAAATTCAACAAAGGCAATTTCTTCAATATCCTTCAAGATATTCGCAGCATTATTTAACCCAGAGATCGCTCCAGAAGGCAGGTCAACTTGTGAGGGATCGCCGCAAACAACCATATGGCAATTTTCACCAAAGCGCGTTAAGAACATTTTCATCTGCATAGCCGTTGTGTTTTGCGCTTCATCTAAAATAACGAAAGCATTGGATAATGTCCTTCCTCGCATAAAAGCTAAAGGAGCGACTTCTATATCACCAGATTCAATCCGTTTTTCTGCTTGTTCTTCTGACATCATATGGTTTAGAGCGTCATATAGGGGTCTTAAATAAGGATCAACTTTTTCCTTCATATCCCCTGGTAAGAACCCTAATTTCTCACCTGCTTCAACCGCTGGACGCGATAAGATAATTCGGTCAACCTTGCCTTCAAGCAAGAATGAAACCGCCATAGCAACCGCAAGAAAAGTTTTCCCCGTTCCCGCAGGCCCTAACCCAAAAATCATGTTTTCATGGCGCAGAGCGTCCATATATTTCCCCTGATTAACAGAGCGGGGCTGGATAATAGTTTTTCGAGTACGAATAGCACTAGAAGATAAACCTTCTGGCATCTGCGCCTTTAGGTTCTTTACTTTTGGAGGAGCATCAAAAATATCAACCATACGAATAAAGCCATCAACATCATCCATTGTAATGGACTGCCCATTTTCTAGCCTAGAATAAATTTGACCTAAAATAATCGAAGCTGCTTCACAAGCTCCCGCTGCCCCCTTGACATAAATATAATTACCTTTTGGGATAAGTTCCGCCGATAATTTTTTCTCAAGCCTTGCCAAATGAATATTATGTTCACCGTAAAGAGCAGGCAACAAAGAATTATCCGCAAAATCTAAAATAATTTCAGTTGGTTTATTCTTAACATTAGGCAGGTTAGAGCTTTTCTTTTTAGCTCTGCTTTTCTGTATAGATTTTTTCTGTATAGATTTTTTGGGGATAGATTTTTTGGGGATAGATTTTTTGGGGATAGATTTTTTGGGAACAGCTTTGTTAAGTTCATTAGTCATAATATTAAACTCATGCGGCAGAAATTCCCTGTTTTTCAAGACCCACAATATCACCCCTAAGGCTTCTTGCGCCGCCATTGGTAACGTAAATATCAACCAATTTCCCTAAATATTTTTTCGCAATTTCTTCAGAGGGCAGATTAACATGAACCGCTTGCATATAGGGTGATCTGCCCGCAAGAGAATTTTCTCTTTTGCCAAAACGTTCCATCAAAACACGCATGGTTTGACCTTCGTTTTTTTTGTTAAATCTCATTTGCTGCTGGGTTAAAAGCTCTTGCAGCTCGGCAAGACGCTCCGCTTTGATATGCTCTTCCACTTGCACCATATCCGCAGCGGGCGTACCAGGGCGCACAGAATATTTAAAGCTATAAGCCTGCGCATATTCCGTATCCCGAACCAGCTGCATTGTCGCTTCAAAATCTGCGTCCGTTTCTTCTGGAAAGCCAACAATAAAATCACCTGACAGCGCAATATCAGGACGCACCTTACGTAAATCTTCAATTATTTTCATATATTCTGCGCTGGTATGAGTTCTGTTCATTGCTTTTAATATTTTATCAGATCCTGATTGTACGGGAAGATGCAAATAAGGCATCAGCTCAGGAATTTCACCATGCGCTTTAATAAGATCATCTGTCATATCATGAGGGTGAGAGGTGGTATAGCGCAGCCGCTCAAAGCCATCTATCTTGGCAAGCCTTCGGATAAGGTCGGGCAATGTCCATTCCTCGCCGTCCTCGCCCCTGCCATGATAAGCATTTACATTCTGCCCCAGCATAGTGACCTCGGTCACGCCCGCTTCTTGCAATTTACGGGCATCAGACATCACATCTTCTATGCCCCGTGAAAATTCTGCGCCCCTTGTATAGGGAACAACGCAAAATGTGCAAAATTTATCACAGCCTTCTTGAATGGTTAAAAAAGCCGAAGATTTTTTTGTAATTTTCTTTTTAGATAAAAAATCAAACTTTTCATCAACCGCAAGATCTGTATCCAAAAGTCTCGGCTGTACGCCTTCTTCTTTCATCTGGGCGGCTTCCTCAACCATATCGGGTAATTTATGATAGGTTTGAGGTCCAAACACCATATCAACAATAGGCGCACGTTTCATAATTTCTGCGCCCTCTGCTTGGGCAACGCAGCCTGCAACCGCAATGATTTTTTCACTCTTCTCGTTCTTACGCTCTAAAAGATCTTTTTCTTTTTGTTTCTCAAACCCTACTCTAATGCGTCCAATATCAGAATAAACTTTTTCCGCCGCCTTTTCCCGAATATGACAGGTATTAAGCACCACAAGATCAGCCTCTTCTGGCGCATCGGTTTTAACGTAACCTTCATGGGACATTAAATCTACCATACGCTCTGTATCATAAACGTTCATCTGGCAGCCATATGTCTTAATAAAAAGCTTTTTAGTCAATTTTAGAGCCTTCGAGTATCTTATAAAAATAGTCTTTTAACAAATGCTTCATGCATAATCAATGCTGTCTTATTCTTTACCGCCCCGCAGCCTTTCAATCAGCTTATTTGCCACTGTTCTTTGACAATAGCTAGACAGCTCTTTACGGGATTTAAACACATTGCGTGACACAGGCATATGAAAATGAATTTCAGTTTCTACCCTGCTTAAATTTATAAATTTCTTAAAATGCGTCCCAATCGCCATATCGCCAAAACATGCGACCAGCGGACGGCTTGTACGGATCGCAGGCATATTGTTGATCCTGCGATATACAAGCGTTACTGGCTGAATTAAAACGCCCGATTTTTCATCTTCTATCGGCACAGAAATTTCACTGCCTTCTTCATCAAATTTAGGCGTATAATTTCTTGCTTCTTCTCTCCTAATATGATCATCAGGAAATTCTACAACAGAAAATAATGAGCTATTAAAGGGTAAAACCCTACCGCCTTCCGATGTCGTTCCTTCTGGAAATAAGATAAGGTTATCACCGCTCAACAGCCGATCTTGAATGATTTTCTTTTGCAAAGAAACATCCGTGCGTTTTTTACGGTTAATAAAAATTGTCCGCTGCAAAGTTGCCATATAGCCCAAAATAGGCCAGTTCGTCATATCATCTTTGGCAATGAAACAGCCCTTAAGCACGCCCCCTAAAATCCAAATATCAATCCATGAGACATGATTACTGACAAATAAAACAGGCTGGTCTTCAATTTGCTTGCCGAAAACCTTCACATTTACATTAAACGCACTACATAAAGCCCTATGTACTCTAGGAGGCCATTTTTTATACCCTGGAAAGCGTATTTTCTTTAAAAAAATTGTAGGCGGCAATAAAATTATCAAGTAAATAATTGCCTTTAAAACCCGGTAATATGATCTCATATAATCTTTCTAACTTTATGCTAAGAAATAAGCACAGCACAAGATGCCTTATGCCGTGCTTTTATCATTAAATAACCTAAAATACTAGCATCAGGTCTTTGTATTATAAAATACAATCTAACTTATTTTTTTACCATATAATTCCATACGGTGATCAACAAGCTTATAGCCAAGCCTTGCTGCAATTTTAATTTGAAGCTCTTCAATTTCATCATCATGAAATTCAAGGACTTCGCCATTTTCAATGTCAATTAAATGATCATGATGGCAATCACTTGTAAGCTCATATCTTGAACGTCCATCTCTAAAATCATGGCGTTCTAAAATATTAGCTTCCTCAAAAAGACGGACGGTACGGTACACGGTTGCGATGGAAATATTGCCATCAATTGCAGTTGAACGTCTATAGACTTCTTCCACATCAGGATGGTCTTCTGCATTCGATAATACTTTTGCGATAACCCTGCGTTGGTCTGTCATACGCATATTTTTATCAATACATAATTGTTCGACTTTTGATGTCATAATTTGTGCCTTATTACTTAAAATACCCAGTTTTTATATGCCTTATGGCTTGATTTTAAAGTTAATTTTGTAATCTAAAATATAGTATATATCCCTTTATA
>JADGEY010000115.1 GCA_016744185.1 Emcibacteraceae bacterium
ATATAAAGGAAATAAGATATGGTTTTAGGATCCATGGTTTTACTTTTATCAGGTGCCGCTTGGGTTGGGTTTTGCTATATTGCTCAAAAAAAGATAGATTTATATATAAAAAATCGCCAAGAGAATGTAGATCATGATGATTGGACGCTACAAAAAGATGATGATGCAGGGGCTTCTGCGAGATTATCATCCGATGACCATATTTTAATTGATGATTGTATGAGTTCAGCGGTTGATCACTCTAGAAACGATTTTTATTGTGATCTTTCAAACGAATATCAGCAAAATATGTTTGGTATGGGGCGTGATTTAGAATAAGGAAAAAAAATGAAAAAAATACTATACGGAATATTTCTAATAAATTTACTTTTTTTACCTGCTATGGCGGCGGAAAAAGAAACTATGTATAAACCAATAAAAGAAAGTTTAAGTCAGTTATTGGAAAGTCCCATGATCATTTTTAGTGTAATAAGGGAAAAAGATAATAGTCTAACATTTACTCTTGCTACAGTGGTTGATGAAGGTAACTTTAGGCAATACTTCTATTTGTGTAAAGTTAAGACAATGTTAAAAAAAGCAACAAGCGAATGCTTTAAAATTGGTAAAACTATTCATAATTAATGTATGATCCCTTTATAATACGGTATAAATCTTTATGAATCAGAGGCGATATTTTGAGACATTTTCTAATATTTCATCTGGTGATTGCTTCTCTCCGTCTCCTCCTCCTAATAAACCTTTAGCAGTTGCTAAGGCTGCTCCAGTATCCACTTTTTCTTTAATTTTATCAGTATCATTAGTCTCTGTGAAGTTATTTTCCTTTGTCGCTATTTCACCTTCAATCTGATTTTTACGATTTTCAGAACTTGTAGTAATTTGTTCGACCTGAGTTTCATGCCCTTCGACTAATTCATTCTTTGGAAAATTCAAACTTAAATTATTATGATTTTTCTTAATATCTTGAGAGTTTTGACTGTAATTTTCCCCATTTAAATTAGGAATATTATCAGGAGAAGGAGACGTAATATTATATCCACTTTCTTTAATGTCTTGAAGTTCATTATCCATAAAGTCTGTAACAATGCCATCTCTGATCTGTCTGTTTTCACCACGGCCAAGCAAAATTTCTGATGCTTTTTCATAGCCAAAATTAGAGCCATCAGGATTTGTTTGATTTGCTGTGTAATCAAGCAGGTCATTGGAAAGGTCTTGTGAAATTGTACCCGAATTACTATTGGAATAGTCTAATGCTTTAGAAATATTTTCAATATAACCTTGAGTTTCTGTAAGTTGTTCTGATGCTCTTTGTGATTGATTAAGGTCTGCCGATATTTTTTCAGCATAATCTTGGCCAGCGATTGTGTTTTTCGCATAATTACTATTTCCAAAGGATTTAGAAGCTAATCCAAAAGATTCACTTAAATTATTTTGCTTAGAAAAATCTTGAGCGGCTGTGTAGGTATCACGACTGACATTAGCATATTTACCTTCTGTGCCAACACTTGCTTTAAAACCACCAAATCCAACCCCTGCTGAAGCGGAAGCTAATACTGCTGCAGAAGTACTTTGATCAAGTCCATGGCTTTCCCCAAATTTTTTAGATTGTGATTGTATTTCACCATAATTCTTTCTAAATTCTTGATCATCGGCACTGCCTTCTGTCACATGAGTACCGTCAGATTTTGAGACAGAATTACCTGCTTGAACTGTCGATCCATAGGCACTTGCAAGGCTATTACTTCTTTCAGCGCTGTACCGTGTGGCATCTTCTTGATTAGAAGACAGCCCGCTTCTCAGGGTTGATGACAAGTTTTGTCCTAAAGAGGCAGAGATTGGAAAACGGGACATGACAGAAGAGCCATCAGATGAGGTTGTTCCGTCTGGCGCTTGATTTATCATTGCTCCAGAATTTGTTTGATGAGACATCATGCCTTCTTTCGATGTCCAGTTTGAATCATGTTTATTCGCACTTGTATTGCTGTGACTTAAATTATCAAGTGATACATTGCCTTGTGAAAGATTTCCCGTTGTTAATTCTTCTGCTAAACGGCTTGATGTATCTTGAACGGGTCTAAGCATAGGCGCAACCATGCCCGCAAATCCTCCAGCTCCTTTTGTAATAGCAAAGGCGATTATTGGAACAAATATCACCATACTGCCTGCAAGAACTGCAACCTCTTGATTTCCCGTTGTCACTTCTAAGATATTACCCAGTGTAAAGGTATGGGGTGCATTAACATCAAGTGTGGCGACATAAGTTCTATCAGCAGAAATTCCTGCTGATAGCCTGTTGATAATAACATAAAAAATAGGCCAGCTTTGTAACCAGAAAAAAGAAAAAACATATGTCTTTAATAAGGAAATGCCTTTATCTGGTAATAAGAAGGCAGGAATTAAGAGAGGGAATATTCCATAAAAAATTGTCTCAAAAATGATTTTTAAAATTACTAGCCAATGTTGTGCTTGCATTCCTAATAACCCGTAACCAGTTCTAATCTGTTTATCCATTCTTGCACGGCCATAAGCAGAGGTTGCGCCTGCGCCAGTCATATTGCTCCAACTTTCACTACCGTCTTTCAAAGCATTTATCATCATCGCTTGGCGTAAAGTGCTAGTGGCGTTCCTTGAAGCTTTAAATAGATATTGATGTGCAACTGGCAGGGAAGAAGCGATTTCAGCTTTTGCGGCGGCAGGATTTTTTGTTGGAAAAAGTTTAAGTCCTAATCTTTGCATGGCGGTATCTGTTTCACCATTCCACTTAGCTGAAAGAAGAGGGACAGCTTCTGCGCATGTTTTATAGGATTCTGAACCTGCATTTAAATACATAATCGCGCGGTTGACCGCAGGGCTTTGATTAACAAACTGCCAAATATCATCAGTTTTGCTAAGCTCTTGCAAAGTGTATCTTTTAAGAAGCAAATCATAAAAAATACAACTTTGAGTAAAGCGTTTTAAATTTTCACTAAATTCTGGATTTTGCACTCTAAGCTGACTTGTTTTTGTAAGAAGGGCAGAGCCAAAAAGCATTCCATTTTTTTGATATTTTAGATCATTAGGAAGCTGTAAAATCAGTTCGAATTGTTCAGCTATATGATAGCCTGACACCGAGCTTACACTGGCAAACCAAGCGATACCTAAAGGCACATTTGCAACAGTATATGATTGATTAGTCAGCTTGTCCCTAATGATCACATCTTTTTTAGGAACAAACATAATTCCCCAGATTAAAAATATTGAAAAAAACCATTTAAAAATAGCATTATAATCTCCTGAGAAGGTTGCTTTAATAACAATGTAACCTATGCCAATCATAGCGACAAACAGGGCCATGGATTCAACAATACCTCCAGTATTGGACATTGCCGCAATACCATTAAAAACATCAGAGAGTATATCGCCGCCGCCATGAGTAAAAATTTCTTCGGCCATAATTAAAAGCCTCCTGATGATAGTTTTTTAGAAAAAGCAAAATTTCCAGCAATATCATCAGTTAAACTCATCGCAAGGTGGCTTTCTAGTTTTTGCGCTCGATCTAAAATATCTAAAATACTTTTAAATTTTTTTAATGTGCTGTCCTGTACTTTCTCTACTTCTTTGCGAGTTGTTTTAAAACTGTCTTGCCATTTCGCAAAAGCATCCGATTCTGTTAAAGATGATTGAATGCCTAATTTATTAATTTCAGTATAAATCTCAACCAGCCAAACAGTCATAATTTCTATTGCAATGACGTCGGCATATTGATGCATATCTAAAATTGCTAAAGATTCCTCATAAGCGGTATAGATATTTAATATTTTTAAGATTGGGATGCTGGTAAGATTTAGAAGATCTTTTTCAGAAGCATCTAAAGCGGTATTATTTTTAATGCGGGAATACATGCTGGTTAATTTATCTAATATATGTTGTTTAAAGCCTTGACTGGCTGTGAGAAGCTCTGAATTTGTAAGAGTGGGGTTTAAACATTTTGTAAGTTCATCACATTTGTAATATTGAAGCCGCCCGCCATCTAGGAAAGCCGTTAGCATTCCTTTTTCTAATACAGATGGTAAAGACCTAAAGGTTGCCGCTTGATCATCATCAGCCCCGCCTGCAATAATATATGTTCCAGAAAGACTCATCATAAATTCTTTATAGGGTAAAGATTTACTTGATAAAAAGGGATGATTACTAATGGCGCTCCATGCAATATTTGTATTTATTGGGAGTTGATCTTGAACTGATTTCGGTGCAGTTGCTAGAGTTGAGGTTCTTTGACCGTTTGAACCACATCCATGACGTCCTGCTGCATAATCACTAAAGACACCAGTGTTTGTGCCAAGCTGTTCACAAATTGTTTTACTGGCTCTATCTGCTTTAGGCCATAATCCACCAACAAGGGCTGTTGACGTTTCACATGAGTTAATGTTCATTTGATTAATATCATTTGCAATAGTTTGCAGATCACCAATTGTATCCGCAATCACCGGTGTTATTGTTTCTAAACCAAGTTTAAAAACAAAACCTACAGCATTTGTTGAAATTGATTTTCCTAAAGCAATAAATTCATTTGCATTGATAAATGAAAAGCCGCCGCCAAATAAATCAATGCCGCCGCAGCCCGCGCGGTAACTTGGAAGTTGAATGTTCATAGGGTGGATTGTTTTTTGTGGCGCACGTAAGAAAACATTTCCCATCGTCATATGCCCTGTGGTTTGGCCTTGATAAACACCAGGCCCCGTAATATTGGCAGCAGCGCCTGCCTTAGCCCAAAAATCATCAATTGAAGTTGCGACCGATTGAGCATGAGCATTTAAAGAAAGAATTACAAAAAATGCTACTGTTAAGAATATGGTTTTAATAGTCATTTTCTTGTCCAATATTTGTTAATGAAAAAATACGTCTTTCGAGTTCATCAAGACCAATGACACCGAAAGAAATGGGGATGATTTTCTTTGAAAGACTATCAAAAAGAATGACGGCAGGTATCGGGTAGCCTTCAAGACCAAATTTTTTCCATTGCCCTTGATCTTTTCTATATTCAGGCCATTCAGGCAAAGTTTCATGATCAAGAGAAACAGCTCGAACCACAATGCGGTGTTTTTGACCAAAATATTTCACAACAGGGGAAAATTTATGGCAATAAGGGCAGCTAGAGGTATAAAAGAAGAATATCCCATAGCGTTTGGAAAGATTACTAAAGGATGTTTTCTTAATTTTCTTCGTGCGATTAGTCCAAGCTCTTTTAGCTATTCCGCCAGTCGGGTATTTTAATGTATAATCCAGTTGAGGATTTGACCAAATTGTTTTTTGCCAATTCCGAGCAAAGAGGCTAACTTTTTCCATTACAGCACTTTGATATGTAATATAGCGTTTAATGTTTTCTTGGGTGGGTTTTACAATTGCTAAAGCTTTGAAGTCTTCCAAAGTTTTATTCATTTTTTTTATTTCTTTTTGAGCAAGTTGATATTTACTTTCGGTTTCTTTCGGGGAGATTTTATTTTTATCTTCAGGAAACTTCTCTTTAGCGGTATCACAATAAAAATGATAACCAAGGTTTCTTTTGCAATATAAACTCTGATCATCTTTTGCGTAAGAAAAGGATAATTGACTGAATATAAAAATGATGAAGAATGTGAATATTTTCATTTTGTATAAC
>JADGEY010000116.1 GCA_016744185.1 Emcibacteraceae bacterium
GCCTTGCTGAATGCTTGAAATTACAACAAATTGAGAATGACCGCTATGATCCTGCTATGGCAGCCTTGCTTGATAATCTTCACTTGCTGGAAAAGCGTGATTATGTTGGGCTAAAACGAGCCTGCTGCATTGATAATGAAGACTTAAAGGATATGATAGAAGAAATTCAACTTTTAAACCCAAAACCCGGTTTGATTTTTGGCGGCGCTATCGTTCAAACTGTCATTCCAGATATTTTTATTAAAAAAAGCCCAGAAGGCAATTGGATTGTAGAGTTAAATAGCGAAACTTTGCCAAAAGTTCTTCTTAATAATAAATATTGTGAAGAAGTCCGCTCTCACGTAAAAGGGGATAAGCAAGAAAAAGAATATTTAGATAATTGCCTTTCTAATGCAAATTGGCTTGTCAAAGCTCTTGACCAGCGCGCCCGTACAATTTTAAAAGTGGGGCGTGAAATTGTCCGCCATCAAGCAGGTTTTTTAGAAAAAGGGATCCGCCATTTGAAACCTCTTAATCTTAAAACAATTGCAGAGGCGATTGAGATGCATGAATCGACAGTAAGCCGTGTGACATCAAATAAATTTATAGCAACAGGGCGTGGAATTTTTGAGCTTAAATATTTCTTTAATTCTGCTATTTCTGGAACAAATGGTACGAACGCCCATGCGGCTCAATCTGTGAAACATGTTCTTAATTCTCTTATTGATAATGAAGATTCTAAAAAGATTTTATCAGATGACAAGCTTGTGGCACTTCTTAAAATAGAGGGCATTAATATTGCCCGCCGAACCGTTACTAAATACAGAGAAAGTTTAAATATTCCGTCTTCCATACAAAGAAGACGTATCAAGAATTCCGTCCTTTAAGTTTTTTGAAGCAAGGATCAATAGATAGCAGTCCTTGTTTTAGACGGAAAAGACAGTGAGTTAAATTTAATTATTTGCTCACAAAAACAAAGGATGCCTCACTATGCCTACAGTAAATTAGCCTGTTTGACTAAGGTCAATATGAAGTGAGTTACCCTGTGCTTTAATAGAAATATAAGAGGATATATTCTCTTATATAAAGTCTAATTATCCAATAATGCTATCTCGAATAGGATCAAAAGCATGAGAATTATCGTTACCGGAAAACAAATGAACATCGGCGCATCTCTTATAGAGCATGTGGAAGATAAATTATTAAGCAGTGTTGAAAAATACTTTGACCAAGCAGTAGAAGGCACTGTAACATTTTCAAAAAATGCATATCTTTTTCACGCAGATGTTCATGTCCATCTTGGACATGGGGTTCATCTTAATACTTCTAGTGAAGCAAATGATGTATATGCCGCCTTTGATTCAGCAACTGAAAAATTAGAAACAAGGTTAAGGCGTTATAAACGGCGGCTTACCAATCATCATAAAGAACGCCGTATGGATAAAGCAGATGTTGCAGCGCAATATCAAGTTTTGCAAGCAGAAGTGGAACAAGCGGATGAGCCAGAAGAAGCACATCCTGTTGTTGTTGCAGAAATGCAAACATACGTTCCAGAAGTCACCGTGAGTGAAGCTGTTATGCGCCTCGATCTTGGTGCATTAAAAACCCTCATGTTTAAAAATACTGCACATGGCGGATTAAATGTGGTATATCGCCGTGATGATGGCAATATTGGTTGGATTGATCCAAGTTAAAGACATAAAAACCTTAAATAATTAAATATTTATTTCTATAAATACCTAAGCTATCCCTTATAAATACAATAGGGTAGCTTAGGATTCTAATAAATTAAATAATAAAAGCGAAAGACAGTATCCACATGGATATTAAAGAATTAATTGGACTTGAAAGAATTAGTCCAAATTTAAAAGTCGCAAGTAAAAAACAACTATTACAAGAAATATCAGAATTTGCTGGAAAAACTGTAGATTTTCCAGCTCATAATATTTTTGACATTCTAAATCAAAGAGAAAAACTTGGCACCACAGGCATGGGCTACGGGATTGCAATTCCCCATGGAAAATTTAAAGGATTAAAGAAGACTGTTGGGTTCTTTATCCGCCTTATTCAACCTGTGAATTTTGATTCAATCGATGGTGAGCCTGTTGATCTTATTTTTATGCTTATGGCACCTGAAAATGCGGGTGCAGATCATTTGAAATCTCTTGCCCGTGCCTCACGCCTATTAAGAGATGCGACTATTCGTGAAAAATTACGAGGCTCTGATAATAAAGACGCATTATTGGCAGTAATGGTTGCCAGCGAAAAAAAACAAAAAATAGCTTAAAAACTATAATCCAAGAGTCTCTATCTTAATTCTTATTCTTTTTTTTCAGCATTTGAAATATTCCACCATTTATCTATTTCGTTGTTTTTAACTTGATAGAGTGCTTTATCAGCTGCTTTTAAAAGCTCATCGCTCGTTGTTCCATGAATTGGGAACTGGCTTAAACCTATCGAAATTCCAATAGATATATCCTTTCCAACATCTGGCATTGGTTTGCTGGTAACATCTATCATGCGCTGGGAGAATTGTTCAAAATTAGATATTTTATTTGTTTCGGGTAACAAAAGTACAAATTCATCGCCGCCATAACGTGCAAGAGTATCACTCTGCCGGATTATTTTTGATAATCTTGAGGCAATATTTTGAAGAACTTTATCGCCGGCATGATGACCCAGTTCATCATTTATTGCTTTAAATTTATTAAGATCTAATATTCCTACCATAAATGTTTGATTGGTTCTTTGTGATAATAAAATAAGCTGCTGCAATCGGTCATCGAAAACATATCTATTGGGAAGTTTTGTTAATGTATCATGAAAAGCAAGCTGTTCAATTTGGCTTTGGTATTTGATGACTTGTTGTTCTAGCTCAATTGAATCCAGAGCCTTTGTAATGGATATTTCTAATGTTTCAGAGCAAATTTGAGCTTTTGGGATATAATCTTTAGCCCCATTTTTCATTGCTTTTATAGCGATTGAAATATCTGTTTCAGCGGTTAACATAATGATTGCGGTTTGGCTGATTCTATGTGCTTGGTTTAATGTTATTAAAAAATCAAGCCCTGTACCATCAGGTAGCCTAAAATCAAGTAAAATACAGTCATATTTGTTTTTTGAAATTTTATCTTCGGCATCTTCAATTTTAGAGGCTCGTTCAATATTTGTTTCAAAAGAACATTTTTGAATTGCACGTGTCATTGTTATATAATCTACATCATCATCTTCTACGGCAAGGATTTTAATTATTTTACTCATTTTATTCGTTTCCATAAATTGAAGAATTATCATATTGAGACTTAATGGTAACTGTTTTGTAAAAATAAGCTAAATATAATCATATTTAGCTTATTTGAATAATATTAATAGTATGTCACTTTTTGCTCTTTATTTTATTTTTTCAGAGCCATTAGTTTTCCCTCTATAGTGCCTTGTCCCTGCTTGCCCAGCATGAGAGCGACCTTCTATTTTTGGGCGTTTTGTCGAATATGAAATTCCAAGGTCTGAATTTTCAAGATATTTAATTTGATCTCGGATATTTGCTGCTTCTTCGAATTCTAAATTACTGGCGGCTTCTAGCATTTCTTTGTTGAGTTTTTTTAAATGCAGGTTAAGTTTTTTACCCGTTAGCGAGGTCAGTTTATTTTTTTGACCAATTTTTTTCTTATCATCAAGGCTTTCAATAATATCACCAACTGATTTTTTAATGGACTGGGGAATTATGCCATGTTTTTGGTTATGTAAAGTTTGAATTTCACGCCGCCGGTCTGTTTCATCGAATGCGGCTTTCATCGAACGGGTGATACGGTCAGCATAAAGGATAACGCGCCCATCAACGTTGCGCGCCGCTCTGCCGATGGTTTGGATAAGAGAGGTTTCAGAACGTAAAAATCCTTCTTTATCGGCATCTAATATTGCCACCAGACCGCATTCAGGAATATCTAACCCTTCCCGAAGCAAGTTAATTCCAACCAGAATATCAAAAACGCCAAGACGCAGGTCACGGATAATTTCTATCCGCTCTAAAGTATCAATATCGCTATGCATATAGCGTACTTTTAAGCCATTTTCATGCATATATTCGGTTAAGTCTTCTGCCATGCGTTTGGTTAGGGTGGTGACAAGAATTCTAAAGCCCAGCGCCGCGGTTTTATGAGCTTCATGAAGTAAATCATCTACTTGGCTTTCTACGGGGCGTACGATTGTTGGTGGGTCGGTTAATCCCGTAGGGCGGATCACTTGCTCGGTAAATTTACCATTCGTTTGCATAAGTTCCCATGGGCCAGGGGTTGCAGAAATAAAGATTGTTTGAGGACGCAGGGCGCACCATTCCTCAAATTTGAGGGGTCTATTATCTTTGCAGGAGGGCAGGCGAAAACCATATTCAGCTAAAGAAGCTTTGCGGGCAGCATCTCCTTTTGACATTGCGCCAATTTGGGGAACGGATACATGACTTTCATCAACAAATAACATCATATTTTTAGGAAGATATTCGAATAAAGTTGGAGGGTGAGTTCCTTCTGGTCGTCCTGTAAGATGGCGGGAATAATTTTCAATTCCTGCGCAGCTATGAGTTGCTGCCATCATTTCTAAATCAAGTTTTGTACGCTGCTCCAAACGGGCAGCTTCAACAATTTTACCAGAATTTTGCATTTGTTTTAAGGTAGCTTCTAATTCAGAGATAATTGTAATGCGGGCTTGATCTAAGCTTGGACCGGGCGTGACATAATGGCTGTTGGCATAAAGTTTTGCCCTTTCTAGGTTTTCAATTTTTTGCCCTGTTAGCGGATCAAACACGGTGATGCTGTCAAGTTCATCACCAAAGAAATCCAGCCTCCACGCTCTATCTTCAAAAGATGCAGGATATATTTCAATAACATCACCCCGAACTCTAAATGACCCACGGGCGAAAAAATTATCATTTCGTTTATATTGCAGACCCACTAATTCTTTCAGCAGTTCCCTTTGGTCATATAATTTACCAATTTCAAAAAGAATGGTCATTTCAAGGTAAGTTTCAGGAGAACCCATACCGTAAATGCAAGAGACAGAAGCGATAATAATAACGTCATCTCTTTCAAAAACAGACCTTGTTGCTGCATGGCGCATTCGGTCTATTTGCTCATTAATGCTGGCATCTTTTTCAATAAAGGTATCCGAACGGGCAACGTAGGCTTCTGGCTGGTAATAATCATAATAGGATACAAAATATTCAACCGCATTATCTGGAAAAAAAGACTTCATTTCACCATAAAGCTGGGCTGCAAGAGTTTTATTATGTGCCATAATAATAGCAGGACGCTGCGTTTTTTTAATGATCTGCGCCATAGTGTATGTTTTGCCAGACCCCGTAACACCGAGTAGAACTTGGTCGGTCAAGCCATCATTAATGCCTTCTACCAGCTCTTTAATTGCAGCAGGTTGGTCGCCTGCGGGCTGAAAGTCACTTTTTAAATTAAAAGAGATTCCGCCTTGGGTTTTATCGGGCCTTGTAAATTCAGCTCTTTTTACAGAGGATATTTTTTTTGCTTCAGTCATTTTATTCTTTAAACTTAGAGATTATTATAAGGGAATAATAGGATAATTAAATATGCGTTGGCAATCTTTTGTTG
>JADGEY010000117.1 GCA_016744185.1 Emcibacteraceae bacterium
GTATTAAACTGCCCTTCACATTCTTTCAAGAATAACGGAAAATGCTTGGCAGGAATACCATTAAATTTGCGTATATGCCTTTTCGTCTGCTACTAAAATAACTCTCATCAACCTCAATCTTACCAGAAAAAGCGGTCTCATCTTCCGTTGCTAAGAAAATTACTTCTCTCAAGCGACAGTGATAATACGCAGCTGTCGTCTTGTTAATATTTACCAAAGATGCAGCGATACGAGCCGTTGATTCTAATATCAAATACTCAATCAAGCGGCTGTGTTTTTTCTGACTTAATCTGCTTTTTCTCATGTCCATCATAATAACCTTTATCCGTTATCTAGGGCAGTCTCATTTTTTTAAAAAAACTATATATTTTTATGTGATTATTGCAGCTTGTATTTTCTTTAAACATATTTTGCGGTAGGGAAAAATATTTTGTGTTTTAGTGGGAAAATGAATATTTGATTCTCATTAAGGTTGAATTATTAAGTGATTCCTTTTTTTCTAGATTGTCATACAATTAACGTAAAAAGTTACTTTAATTCAAAGGGTAAGGGTTTTTGGGACATGTGACTCATGTTTTAGTCTATGTTTCACCACAAAAAATTTTGTCAAGCGGATTTTTATGTAAAAAATGGCTGTTTTGTAAGGTTTCTCTTTGACCTAGGGGCAAAGTCTGTCTATGCTGCACAGGCTTCAAAAAAAAGCTTATTTAAACTTAATATTTTCTTATAAAAGGGGAAGATAGTGAACAAGAATGATCTAATCGCAGCAGTAGCTGCCGCTAACGATATGACTAAAGCCGACGCTGCAACTTCTGTTGATGGTGTTTTCAAGGCTGTAACAGCCGCTATGGCTTCTGGTGAAGAAATTCGCTTGGTAGGTTTTGGTACTTTCTCTGTTGCAAATCGTGCAGCATCTGAAGGCCGTAACCCACGTACGGGTGAAAAAATTCAAATTCCAGCTTCTAAACAGCCTAAATTTAAAGCTGGTAAAGCTTTAAAAGATGCTGTGAACGGTAGATAGTTAGTAGAAATTAGGCGGTTAGTGATTATTTTCACTAATCGCCTTTTTTTTGCTTTACTTAGAGAACCAGACGCTGTAAATATGCAGTCAACAATAGCAGCGCAAATTTTAAACATTGCTAAGCTATTGAAGTTAAAAGAAAAGTGGGGCGATTAGCTCAGTTGGTAGAGCGCTTCGTTTACACCGAAGATGTCGGGAGTTCGAGTCTCTCATCGCCCACCACTTTTAATGGTTCTGATTTAACTATTTGATTAGAATATGAATCTTTAGGGGGTGTAGCTCAGTTGGTTAGAGCGCTGCCCTGTCACGGCAGAGGTCGCGAGTTCGAGTCTCGTCACTCTCGCCACTTATAACAAGTGGTTCCTTCATTTTTATAATTTATTCGTTTAAATGCCCCCTCCAAATTTTTTTTATTCATTCAGATGAAAAGTGATGATTTCATTATCTTTCATGGCAAAACCCATTTTACCCTTTTTAAGAGCAAGAGCATCAGAGCCAAATAGGTCAAACCGCCAGCCTTTAAGGGCTTTAATATCTGCGCCGTCATTCTGGGCGAGCTTTTCAAGATCATCCATGCTCGCAATCAGCTTAGGCGCAACATTTTCAGTTTGGCATTTAAGCTTTAGCAGGACTTTAAGCAGCTCCATGATCGGATCAATATTCATTTGCGGGGGGCGGTGACGCTTTATTTGCGGTAATTCATCTTCTGGAATCGCAAGGGCGGATTTAATGAGTTCGATAACTTTCGCGCCTGCTTTTGATGTGCCAAAATTAGGGGATAATCCCCGAACGCCGTTTAGACCGTTAGTGTGCTGGGGGCGGCCTGCTGCAATCTCTAACATTACTTCGTCACGCATGATGCGGTTTCTGGGGACGTTGCGCCTCTGTGCCTCTCCTTCACGCCACTGGGCAATTTTTTGGACTATGGCATTGAAACGTTTATTGCTGTTTCTAATCTTAACCCGCTTGTAAGCATTTTCAGGTATGATTATGTAGGTGGAAGCATCGCACAGAGCGTCCATTTCTTCCCGAAGCCATTCCCCTCTGTCTGCTTTAGCGATTTGCTCGCTTAGTTTTTTATAGATCACTCTAAGGTGGGTCACATCGCCAAGAGCGTAATCAATCTGACGCTGGCTTAACGGGCGGCGAGACCAGTCTGTAAATCTTGTGCTTTTATCTAAGCTATTGCCTGTAAGGGAAATAACCAGCTTTTCATAGCCAATGGAATCGCCGTATCCACACACCATAGCGGCAATTTGGCTGTCAAACATGGGAACGGGGACTTTGCCGCATTGATTAACAAAAATCTCAATATCTTGCTTGGCAGCATGAAAGACCTTTAAAACATTTTCATTCGCCATAAGTTCATAAAAAACGGTTAAATCTATTCCTTCTGCAAGCACATCAATAGCGTGAAATTCATGCTCATCTGCGATTTGAATAAGGCATAATTTAGAATAATAAGTCTTGTCCCGTAAAAATTCTGTATCAACTGTAACATAGTCAGATTTTGATAATCTCTCGCAGAGTTCGGCAAGTTGATTATTATTTGTAATTACACTCATATTATTCCTTTGATTTTACGTCATTTACCGCTATGTACTAGTAGATTATTTGGTGCTATCTTTTAAAGGTTAGTTAAAGCACAAAATGAAATAAATTTGAACATAAATATCAGAAGAGTTAAAATGCATCAATATCGTTCTCATACTTGTAGTCAGCTTCGCAGCAGCGACGTTGACAGCACCATTAGATTATCTGGCTGGGTTCACCGTAAAAGAGATCATGGCGGTCTTTTATTCATTGACCTTAGGGATCATTATGGACTTACGCAGATTGTTATTGATTGTGATAGTCCAAATTTTCAAAGAGCAGAAGAGGTTCGGGCGGAAAGCGTTATCTCTATTGATGGTACAGTCGTGGCAAGAACTGATGATACGGTGAATAAAAATCTTCCAACGGGGGAAATTGAGATTCATGTTTCAAGCATTGAAGTTCTAAACCATGCAGAAGAGCTGCCGCTGCCTGTTTTTGGCGAGCAAGATTATCCAGAAGATACCCGTCTTAAATACCGTTTTTTAGACCTTCGCCGTGAAAGAATTCACAAAAATATGGTGCTTCGTTCTGACGTGATTACAAGCATCAGACGTAGAATGACGGATCAAGGCTTTAAAGAATATCAAACGCCAATCCTAACCGCATCATCACCAGAAGGTGCACGTGATTTTTTAGTGCCGTCCCGTATGCATCCTGGTAAATTCTACGCTCTGCCGCAGGCTCCTCAACAATTTAAACAATTATTGATGGTTGCAGGTTTTGATCGTTATTTTCAAATTGCCCCGTGTTTTCGTGATGAAGATGCCCGTGCGGATCGCTCCCCAGGGGAATTTTACCAGCTTGATATGGAAATGTCTTTTGCAACGCAGGAAGATGTCTTTGCAGCGATAGAGCCTGTTATGGAAGGAATCTTCCGTGAGTTTTCTGATAAGAAAGTCACGGCTGCTCCGTTCCCCCGCATTACATTTAAAGAATCAATGCTGAAATACGGTAACGATAAGCCTGACCTTAGAAATCCGATTATCATTCAAGATGTAACCGAAGCATTCCGAGGCTCTGGTTTTGGAATTTTTGCAGGCATGATTGAAAAAGGTGCTGTTGTTCGGGCTGTTGTAGCCGAGGGTACAGGCGTACGTCCTAGATCATTCTTTGATAAAATGAATGATTGGGCAAGGTCAGAAGGCTTTGCAGGTCTTGGATATATCAATATTAAAGAAGGTGAAGCTAAAGGCCCGATCGCTAAAAATATTGGTGAAGAGAAATTAGCGCAGCTTACCCAGCAGCTTGAGCTTGGTGATAATGACGGCGTATTTTTTGCTTGTGGTAAAGAAAATGAAGCGGCAAAGCTTGCGGGGCTTGCCCGCACTAAAGTCGGTCATGACCTTGAACTTATTAAGGACGATGAGTTTAAATTTTGCTGGATTGTCGACTTTCCAATGTATGAATATGATGAAGAGGCGAAAAAACTCGACTTCTCTCATAATCCATTCTCGATGCCTCAGGGCGGTATGGAAGCATTAAACACAATGGATCCAGAAGATATTCTGGGCTATCAATATGATATTGTTTGTAATGGTATCGAGCTTTCCTCTGGCGCAATTCGAAACCATCAACCTGAACTTATGTATAAAGCGTTTGAGCTTGCAGGATATAGCAAGGAAGTGGTGGAAGATAAATTTTCTGGCATGTTAAATGCGTTTAAATTTGGCGCACCTCCGCATGGTGGAATTGCCCCCGGAATTGACCGCATTGTTATGCTTCTTGCCAATGAGCCAAATATTCGTGAAGTGATCTTATTTCCAATGAATCAAAAAGCGGAAGACCTTATGATGAATGCTCCTGCGGCTGCTGAAAATACTCAGCTTAGAGAGCTTCATATTCGGACAATGATTCCAGAAGTCAAAGAGGAATAGGTTTTTCTTTAAAAAGCACGACAAGAAAGCATATCTTAAATTAAGGATATGCTTTTTTAATTTTTAAAAGAAAATGTTAAAGGCTTTAAGCTTTTACATCAACCTGATTGCCAACATGAGACTGGGTTGAGGCATCAACTTCTTTACGTTCAATAACCAAATCAGGTGATTCTTTTTTTGAGTTATCGGCAACTTGAACGGTATTTTCAGCTGTTGCTGTACGTTCTGTTGGAACATGTGCAGAAGCTTTACTTGTACTGGCTATATCAATCATAATTATATCCATTTTTTGTTAGATGAAGTATCACCTTATATCAGAACATTTAACTCTTTCTTAAGGATTATGACAATTTTATCTAAATATTGGTGTATGCTATAATAAAATATATGATATAATCCTATTTGAAAGTAATTTTAGGAGTTTAATTAATGATAAGCCTGTGTAATCGCTATAGATTAAAAATTGTTGGGATTTTAAGCAGTATAGCTTTTAGCGCTATTTCATTAAGCGGTTGTGGTCTTTCTCAGGAGGCTGCACCTCATAGGGTGGATGGTCAAATTACCTATAAAGCTGAATCTCTTATTCAAATGGCGGATAGTTTCTTGAAAGCAGGGGATTATAATGGTGCGCTTAGATTATATCAAAGAGCAGCAAGAGAAAATCCAAAGGATTTAAAACCTAGGATTGGTCTTGCAACTATTTATCAGAAATTAGGAGCAATCAATCAGGCAGCTTATTATTTTAAAGAAATTTTAAAAGTTGATCCAGAGCATGTTCCTTCAAAACTTAGTCTTGGACAAATTTATATTGGGGAAAATGATCCAGAACAAGCTTTGTTATATCTTGATGAATCAGAGAAAACCCCCATAAAAAATTATAAGTTTTATAATAGTAGGGGGCTTGCATATGATTTAAATGGAGAGCATATGAAGAGTTACCTTTTTTCTACAGATAATGAACGTGGCGGCGTTATTCTTTGCGATATAGA
>JADGEY010000118.1 GCA_016744185.1 Emcibacteraceae bacterium
TGCGGTATTTATGTGCAAGCTTAAGTAAAATATTAGCATTCATCCTATGTAATTTTAGGTCTCTTAAAGGATAAGCCTCTTTTAAAAATATATTTTTTAAAGCCTGTGTTACATTCTTCGTCGCTAAAAGTAGATATTTCTCATTGTTTGTTTTATCAAACTCCTTAAGACTTAGAGTTGTATATAAAATATAATAATCAATCATCATACGATTGAATTTTTTATAACGTGTTATATCATCCCCACTATTTTTACTTAAAGTTTCAACGTCTTTCATTGATTTAAGTGCAAGCTCAATATTATCCATTGCATCTTTCAACAAAGAATGATCATTTGGTCGCAGCCTATTAAGATATTCACTTATTACGGCGATTAAATAATAATCTTCCGCAATAAGAAAGGGAGTTGCTCCTCCATGTTCTAAGAAAGTTTCAGAAAAATAAGTTTCCTGTTTATCAACAAGCGATATTTTTGCCCTTTTGATAGCATGTAATAGTTTCCCCTCATCATTACTTTTCACTCCATCTAGCATAAGCCGCTTAGCATAAACGGAGTTTATGTTTGGGATTGGCCAATCTTTGAATTTAAGCTTCCCAGAATCTAATAAAAGAACTGTATCTGCCATTTCTTTTGTAAAACGCTCCGTAAGTTTTTTATCTGCTGCAGCAGAGCCTGAACAGCCGAGCTGCATTATTAAGATAAAAATTGTTCCAATAATAAATTTCATGTGATCTCTCATTGTTTAAATATATTCTGCTAGGTTCAGGTGAGCTTTAGAGGGGAAATATAACATATAAATTCGCTTTGCGCTTATTAACCTTAAATTCACACTCTTTTAGGTGTAGATAAGAGCTTCCATACTCTGCCCTGCAACAAACTCTAAAAAAATCCTTGATACAGCTTTATTTGCTTTATTGACATTAATGGATAATTACTATAGATTAATGATTATTAAATCGCCATTAACGGAAAGTGATTCTTTATTATGAAAATATCAAAGCAACAAAAAAGCGAAACACGCAAGAGTCTTATTATCGCCGCAGTGACTTTATTTTCTGAAAGAGGGTATGAGCGGGTCACCATGAACGCCATTGCCGAAGAAGCAAATATAGGCTCTTCAACCATTTATAAGTATTTCCCCAAAAAAGAAAGCTTCCTAATGGCTTACCGCAATATGGTGATGGAAGATACTGTCGCAGAAATTAAGAATTATGAAGATTTAGAAGAATTCGATCTTCATGAAAAACTCCAGTTTCTTATTGATACTTATCTTGAAAATTTGCTGGAACACCGTGAATTTGTCGATCAAACAATTAAAAAATTCATGCTCAATCCCATCATGCATTATAAACAAAAAAATACAGCAGATGAAAAATTAAAGGCTCTTATTAATGATTTCTTTGATGATGCCATCGAAGAAGGTGAGCTTGATTCTTTCCCCTTTAAAAGCGCCCTTGTTAAAACCCTTGCTGATGGTGTGAATGGCTATGTGATTTATTGGCTTAATGATGAAAGTGAAGAATTTACCGATACAACAAAGCTGATTGATCTCTCTCTAGGCATACTTGTGTTATTGCTGCGTTCAGGTCTGATTGACAAAGCCATCGAGCTTATTGGGTTTTTAATTAAGAGCCAATTTATGCGCCTTTCTGAAAGTGGGAATCTGATTTCTGACATGCTGTCTCTTTATCAGGGTACAAAGAAAAAGAAATACAAAAGAAAATCAAAAAAAGCTGCGGATAAAGAATAATGTCAAAAGAAGATATTCCAACAGGGAAATTCAAACGGGCGAGCAAAATGACATATACTGCCAGCCGTATTGGTCTAAAACATTTGGGGCATAAGGGTAAAATATTTTTTGCGAAACCAGCCCCCAAAGAAGATGAAAAGTTTGATGAAGAGGTTGGACGGATGCTTTTCTCCACTTTAAATCAGCTTAAAGGCGTTGCCCTAAAAGCTTCCCAAATCATGAGTATGGAGGAAGAGCTGCTGCCTGCGGGACTGCGTAAAGAATTAAAACGTGCCTGCTTTGATGCAACGCCCCTGAATAAAGCCCATGTTTACAAAGTGATTAAATCAGAATTTGGCGCAGCTCCTCAAAAAATATTTAAACATTTTGAAACAAAAGCCTTCGCCGCCGCAAGCCTTGGGCAGGTTCATCTAGCGCAATGACTATGCTTAAAAACATGATGTATATGTTTGCAAAAACATCAAAAAAATTCCCCCGTAAAGAGCTGTTAAGCTCTGTTATAGATGAAATTGAAACTCAGGTCGTGCTTGAAGTGGATTATGACAATGAAGCCTCTAATATCACATGGTTTTTAGAAAATGTTGCAGATAAAAACATCATTATTCCGAAATATTATCCCGATCTTAGTACAAAGCGCGTCCTGACAATGCAAATGCTAAAAGGTCTGCATATTGATCAATGGCTGGAAACTAAACCATCTCAAGAGCTGCGCAATCATTTTGGTCAAATTCTTTTTGATCTTTTTCATAAAACATTTTATGGACTTCATAGAATTCATGCTGACCCCCATGCAGGAAATTACCTTTTTAGGGAAGATGGAAGGCTTGGCGTGCTGGATTTTGGTGCTGTTAAAGAGTTTGATCCAAAATTCACTTCTCAGGTGCGTGAATTTTACGCCGCCGTGCTTAAATACTCAAAAGGAGCAGAAACGCCAGATGATGATTTGAAAATTCTTTATAAAAAATATACTGGCTTTATTACTTTAAGCGATGATTTCACGTTCGAAGATTACAAAGAACTACTTTGGCCGCTGGTTCACCCCCTATTTTCTTGGGTAACCGCCCCTTATAAATCAGATAGTTTCGGTTTCGGCAATAGAGGTATCAAACCCATGCCAGATGTGAAGGCAAGTAAGAAAATTGTTCGGTATTTAAAGAAAATCAATAACCAATTACCCTTTTTCGATCGCTCCTACCACGGGCTTTGCGCCATACTTGCAAAAATAGGGGCTGTTGTTGATACAAGATCAGGCAGAGATTATTTATGCTTCCCAAAACATCATACTTAAAAAAATAGAAACCTATTTTTGAATAAGAGTTCCCACGCCATGCTCTGTAAAAAGCTCTAGGATTAAGGCATGTTCAATGCGTCCATCAATAATAACCGATGCCGCTACATCATGGCGGGTTGCATGAAGACAAGTTTCGATTTTAGGAATCATGCCGCCTGTAAGCGTGCCGTCCTCTATCATGCTGCGGGCTTTATTTTCATTCATTTCAGCAATCAGCTCGCCCGATCCATCAAGAACGCCTGCCACATCCGTTAAAAGAAGAAGCCGTTCCGCTTTCATTTCTTCTGCAATAGCTCCCGCCATTGTATCGGCGTTGATATTATATGTATCGCCATCTTTATCCATCGCAATGGGCGCAATCACAGGGATCACTTTGCTGTCCTTAAACATCTTCAAAAACTGTGCATTAACTTTTTTTGGATAGCCTACAAAGCCCAGATCGATAACCTTTTCTACGTTAGAATCAGGGTCTATTTTTGTACGTTTTAACGGCTCTGCAATCACAAGGTTGCTGTCTTTACCAGACAGTCCAATCGCTTCGCCGCCCGCTTTATTAATGCTTGCCACGATAGATTTATTAATCGTGCCCGATAAAACCATTTCAGCAACTTCCACCGCTTGCCCATCGGTCACCCGAAGCCCATCAATAAATTTGCTCTCAATCTTAAGCCGTTTAAGCATTTCGCCAATCTGGGGCCCGCCGCCATGAACCACAATAGGATTCATTCCCACCTGTTTCATCAGCACAATATCCTGAGCAAAGCTTGCGGATAATTCTTTATTAATCATGGCATTGCCGCCAAATTTAATCACCAGCGTTTTACCAGAATAACGGCGCATATAGGGCAGAGCTTCGGTCAAGGTTTTTGCTTTTTTAAACCATGATTTTTGAGAATCATTCATCTCTTGATCTCTCCCTTCTTGAAAATTACCAAGCGGCAAGCATGGCTATAGCTGATCTTAATTCTTCGGTACCATAGCCTTTAATACTGCTCGTTTCAATAACATCAGGGTGAGCAGCAACATGCTTGCGCACCTCTGCATTTACTTTTTTAAGCAGAGTTTCTTTTTCTTTTGCTTTAACCTTATCCATTTTAGTGAGGATAATTTGATAAGAAACAGCCGTTTCATCCATCATTTTCATGATGTCTAAATCACTATCTTTAATGCCGTGCCGTCCATCAACAAGCACGAAAACCCGCTTTAGATTTGGACGGCCTCGCAGGTAAGCCCTCATTAATTTAACCCAGTCTTTAACTAAGCTTTTTGACACTTTTGCATAGCCATATCCCGGCAGATCAACCAAATATAACCCAAGCTCATCACGGCTTCCTAAAAAGAAAAAATTAAGCTGCTGGGTACGGCCAGGGGTATTCGACGTTCTCGCCAAGCCCTTTCTGTCCGTTAAAGCATTCAAAAGACTTGACTTACCAACGTTAGAGCGTCCCGCAAAAGCAACCTCAGGGGCGTTCGCTTCGGGCAGGGACGCAAGATCTACCGCCCCCATTAAGAACTCACATTCTTGCCTAAAAAGAAGCCGCCCCTGTTCTAACTCTGCTGCATCTTGCTCATTTTTCAGAGCATCATCTTCACTATCCATTGGCTAAGACTTCTTCTTTGGAGAGGTTTTCTTTTTAGAAGAAACGACTTTCTTCGGGGAAGAGATTTTTTTCTTAGAAGCAGAGGCCTTTTTCGGAGGAGAAGTTTCTTTCTTTGAAGTGGAAGCCTTCTTCGAGGAAGAGAGCTTCTTGACAGAAGGTGGTTTTTTTGGAGAGGAAGGCTGGCTTGAGGAAGAAGGCTTATTTGAGGAAGAAGGCTGGTCTTGTTCCTTTTGAAGTTTATTCATAATAAGCCATTGTTGAATAATCGTTAGAATATTATTCCATGTCCAATAAATCACAAGCCCCACAGCAAATCCTGCAAGGATAAAAGTAAAGACAATCGGCAGCATCGCAAATATTTTTTGCTGCATAGGGTCTGCCCCCGTCTGCGGGCTTAATTTTTGCTGCATCCACATGGTAACGCCCATTAAAATAGGCAGTACGCCCAAGGCTAAAAACCCTGTCGGCTCCCACGGAAGAAGTCCAAATAGGTTAGTTACAAGCATCGGATCGGGCGCAGATAAATCTTTAACCCAAAGGATAAAAGGCGCATGACGCATATCAATAG
>JADGEY010000119.1 GCA_016744185.1 Emcibacteraceae bacterium
TTATAATGGCAAATAAAATACTTAAAGAATGACTAAATAAACGACTTAAGCTCTATTCATAAGTGCTTTGCCTTTACGAAACCTTAAACTTGATGCTCTGAGAGATAATTTAATATATAAAACTGCTTTTTAACTCTTACCCCTAATATTCAGCTTTACCCAAGTTTCCATGAAACCAAAGCAAAGTAAACCAGTTTTAGCATTTATCTTATTGATTTTATTTGATTTTATAAAGAGAAGTATTTGGTGAAAAGAAGTGGTGCCCGGAGGCGGATTTGAACCACCGACACGCGGATTTTCAGTCCGCTGCTCTACCCCTGAGCTACCCGGGCACGGGTAATTTTTCCTTGTGAGGTGGAGCGGTTATAAGAGAATTTAACTGTCCTGTCTAGCCCCAACTTTTAAAAAAAATAACTTATTTCTTATTCAGAGACTATTACCCCCTAAATAAATGATTATAATGAATTAATTCTATTCTTTAATAATCGCTCTCATCACTCTCTTCTGGTGTATGAGCCTCCTCTGTAGGAATCACGTAACTACCCTTCAGCCAGCGACCAAGATCAATATCTGCGCAGCGTTTAGAACAAAAAGGCTGAAATTTTACTTCGGCAGATTTTTTACAGATTGGGCATTTTTTATTATTATTGGCAGACTTCATTAATCTTCCTCTTTATTTAGAATAATTTCTATCTTTGAGCCTGTACGGCTTTCATATTCCGCCATAAGATGCGGCTGTATTTTTTCTAGCCAATAAGCCGCCTCTTTACTAAGATCAAGCCTCGTTGGCTTGCCGATATTAAAAGCCGCCTGCGCCGCCGCAAGGCGCATTTTAACAATAGCTTCTGTGGGGGCGTTCCATTCAAGAGCCGGTTTTTTTAAAAGCTCCCCTGTCAGAGAAATAAAGCTTCCCTTGCGGGCAAATTCTAATAACCCGAAGGCGGATAGGTTACTGCGCTGAATTTGCATCGGGTCTGCCTGCATTAAATTATCAATCACAGAAAGAAAGCTTGAAACTTGGCTTTTGCCCTGCATGTTAATGAAATCCACGACAATAATGCCCCCAATGCCCCGCAGACGAATTTGACGGAAAATCTCTCTCGCAGCTTCCTTATTAACAGAGAGAATTTGTATGTCTTGATCTTCTGAAAATAAGGCATCTCCCATATTTACGTCGACAGCAGTAAAAGCTTCTGTCTCTTCTATGGTAAGCCATGCACCAGAGGCAAGAGACACCCTAGGGCTTCGCATATTTTCCAGCTCCTCCTCTGCTCCGCAAGAGATAAATAGATCTTCGCTACCGCTATAATGCTCAATCAGCGGCAATAAACTCGGAGCAAATGACTTTGCCCAATCCTGAGCTTTCTTTAACGCTTTTAGATCATCAATTTGAATGCTCTCAAGCCCGTAAGAGGCATATTCACGCATGATTTGCGTGATCGGTTCGGGCGATTGTGAAATGCAGCCACATTTTGGGTTTTGCTCTACTGCATCAATAACATCTCTCCAATGATCAATCAGATGGTGGACGCTCTGCACTAATTGGTCATTCTCAATCGATTCGGCTTCTGTTCTAAAAGTAACGCCAATATGTTCAAGCTCTAAATCATCGCCTAATTCTTTAAGCTCATGGCGGCGGTCTGGGTCTTTTAATTTGCTTGATACATAAGCGCCGCTGCGAAAGGGGTGCAAAATTACCGATGTGCTTTTAAGCTCGATTCTGCCCGTTAGTTTTAAAGCTTTTCCAGCGGCAGCATCAGCCGTTACCTGAACAATGATTTTATCGCCTTCATTTAGAAGCTCTGTTAAATCTTTTGGTTTACGTCCGATTCTCTTGGGCAGAGACTTTAGAGGTAAAAAGCCATCTAACCCTTTTTCAAGTTCAATAAAAGCGGCCTGAAATTCACGGGATACTTTCGTGACCCGCCCTAGGTAAACCGCGCCGACATAGGAAGGCTTATGGTCTCTAAAAATTCTGATTTCTGTTACAGATTTATCAAATATTTTTGATGGTTTTTCTAGCAGAGCTAAGCGTGTCTCACCGGTGGAGGTGCTGATAAAAATATCTGTAATCATAATTCACCTTCTGACCTGTAGCCAGAGCCTTCTAATAAATTAACCGTCTCACAAAGAGGAAGCCCCACCACCGATGAATATGATCCATTAATAGAGCGGATATAGCGCGCGCCTAATCCTTGGATAGCATAGGCTCCCGCTTTGCCTTTCCATTCACCGCTTGAAATATATTTTTCAATGTCTGGTGCGCTAAGGCTTTTAAATTTTACTTTGGTTTGAACGGCTCTCGTCATCTGCCGTCCTTCTGGCGTAATCAAAGATATTCCTGTAAAAACATTGTGAGAACGCCCTGAAAGAAGCTTTAAGAATTTTACTGCTTTATCTGGATCATCTGTTTTATCTAAAATGCGGCTGCCAACGGCAACGACCGTATCGCTGGCAAGAATAAAAGATTTTTCGCTGGATTCTCTTTTAGCCCTTACCGCAAGAGCTTTTAGGGCTGCAAGCCGCTTGACAAGAGCTCTCGGGTTTTCCCCTTTAAGCGGGGTTTCGTCAATTTGGGGGGTAATGACTATAGAAGGAATAATACCAACCTGAGCGAGCAGTTCTAGCCGCCGAGGGGAGCTAGATGCTAAGATAAAAACGGCCTGACCCTTTTTATTTTCGGTCATTTCATCTATACCTTTAAAAGCATTAATTATTTAAAACGGTACGTAATACGACCTTTAGAAAGGTCATAGGGTGTCATTTCAACAAGAACATCATCCCCTGCAAGAACGCGGATTCGGTTTTTACGCATTTTACCTGCTGTATGACCAAGAACTTCATGATCATTTTCCAATTTAACTCTGAACATTGCATTGGGAAGTAATTCAAGAATTGTTCCACGCATTTCAATTAGCTCTTCTTTTGCCATTATGGCTCCTTAACAATCTATATTTCCTCTTACCCCTGCAAGGGCGCAGCGACATATTTTACCTGATACATAGGAGGATTAAGAAAGAAACTCAAGCAAAATTCACAAAAGAGCCGCTAAATTAATGATCTGAGATCTCAAAATGCTCTTCTAAACCTGTTTTAAATTCCAAACCTGCTATGGTTAAGGTGATGCTAACGGGAAAATCGCTTTTTGCTAAGCCTTTCTTTTCTAAAGCCTTCCAGATGATTTTATTCGTAAAACCGCTGGCATCTTTTGACGAAACCGTAAAACGCCCCACGTGAAAGTGATTTCCATGCGGCTGTGGTAAATAGGCAACATTAACCTCGTTCGTATCGGGGTTGACCGTAGAATGTTGCGGATTTTTTGCAAGCTCCTGAAACAAGGCTAAGGTTTTGTTTTGTAATGGATTTAACTTAATTTTTTTGAAAGCCATAGAGCATTTTCCTGTTTAATGGTTAATATCTTTTCCTTTTGTAAGAGATTAACAGAAACTTGACAATTAGATAAATATTTATTAAAAACCGCAAGCTTTAAAATAAACGCTAATTTAAGCACCCCTTTGAATTAAAAAATGGCGAAGAAATTTAGGACATACTAGATACTGTTAAATAATAACAAATGTACAAAAGTACAAAAACAAATTTTTAAGGATTATGGAAATTCCTTAAAAATTTTGGGATCGATATAAATATTTTAACCCGCTTCTAGGGAAAGAAGATGGATAAAATGAAAAGAAGAGATCACAAGTTTAAATTATTTGATTAAACTTAGAATGTAACAAGTTTTGGAGACAATTGATGCATAAAAAAATAATGATTGGGATCGTTCTGATAGGAACATTGATCTACATTACAGATTTGTCAAAGCTTATTATTCCTGAAAAAACAAATGCTGCGGCTCATGTTCATCGCTCTATAACAGTGCCTATTTCAAACCTTAAAATTGATATTTTAAATGTAAAAACCAGTAAACTTGCAGATATGCTTCCCACAAATATTACTCAAAAAGATTTCATTTGTTTAGCCCAAGCCGTTTATTTTGAAGCACGGAGCGAGCCTGTTGCAGGACAAGTTGCTGTGGCATCCGTTGTTCTTAACCGTACAAAGCATAAGCGTTATCCTAATAGTATCTGCGGCGTTGTTTTTCAAAATGATCATCGCCGTAATCTATGCCAATTTTCATTTGCTTGTGATGGAAAGTCCGATACAGCCTATAATAAAACAGCGTGGAATGATTCAAAAAGAATTGCAGCAGCGATGCTAACAAATAGATATAGTGACGTTACAAGAAACTCTATGTTTTACCATGCGGATTATGTCTCACCAAGATGGGCAAAAACAATGCAGAAAACCGTCCAGATTGGCACTCATATGTTTTATGATGATGGAAGCTAAAAACTTCAAACCTCTCATGTTTTCAGCCAAAACGCTCCAAATTCTAAAAAAACGGGCAAATTCTAAAAAAACTTGAATTTTAGCTTTTTTTAAGATACTTGATATAGGTCAATGCTTTTTAAAGCAGGGCGTAATATCTTTATCTCATAGTCTATAGGAAAATATAATGGCTAATATACTTACGATTGTTACATGTGCATTCTTTTCGCTCATTTTGCTTGGATCAATCTGGTTCGCAGGGCCTGATTTGATTTTACCAGCATCTTTTATGATTGTAGCTATTTTGGTCGGTGGTCTTTGTCTTAACATCGCTGCTTCTTCAATGAAAGAACGCGAAGCTTTGATGAAAGATTGGGCAAAGAAAAACCCAATGTAATCCTGCATCATAATATATTTATTATGATGATTAGAATTCCTTAGACCTCATCTGGATTGCTCCAGATGAGGTTTTTATTTGAGATACCCTGACTACTTACGCCCTGAATAAGTAGTTACACTTAGCGTCTTACTTTTATTAGTAAGACGCTCTTTTTTACCTCATTACCTTATAAATTTAGGGGCTGTACCAGATAACGCATAAAAGGTGTTATAATGGTATCCATGAGAAAGAGCAGATTAAGCAAGTTTAA
>JADGEY010000011.1 GCA_016744185.1 Emcibacteraceae bacterium
TCTATTTTAAGAAAAGAAGATACTAAAATCGTCACCTTAACCTAAAGAAACGTTAACAATTAATGATTCTGCCCTGAGTATTTTATTGTATGCTATGGTTGTTTTCCAAAAACAACCATAGCATACAATCTTGAATCACAATTCATCATAATGTTTTTTTGACGTGATAAGCTTAATGATATTGGCGAAGAAGCCCGACGAGCTTTCCTTGAATTCTAACACGATCTGCGGCGTAAGTTTGTGTTTCGAATTCTGCATTTGAAGGCTCAAGGGCAATATCCATTCCTCTTTTTTGTAATGTTTTAAGGGTTGCCTCTTCATCATCAATAAGAGCGACCACAACAGTACCATTTGGCGCAGCGTCACACCGCTGAATAATTACGGTATCGCCGTCTAATATGCCCGCTTCCACCATTGAATCACCGTCAATTTCAAGGGCATAGTGGCTTCCAATTCCGACCATTGATACAGGCACGGGGATATTCTCAAACTGTTCTAACGCTTCTATGGGAGTGCCTGCGGCGATGCGTCCATGTAGGGGGATTTCTATCATATGAGAGTCAGAGTCGGTTTCTTTTGCATCTGAAACTTCAGTTTTAAAAATATTACTCCCTCCTTCTGAAAGTCCTGTATTTTGGGAGGAGTTTTTATGGGTGGAATATTGAACGTTCATTTCTTGGTCTGGGTGTCTGATCACTTCAAGAGCGCGAGCGCGATTGGGGAGCTTTCGAATAAAGCCCCGTTCTTCCAATGCTCTAATTAGCCTATGGATGCCAGATTTTGATTTAAGTCCAAGGGCATCTTTCATTTCATCAAAAGAAGGAGCGACAGAATCTTGCTTTAATCTTTCACTTATAAAAAGTAAGAGATCACGTTGTTTTTTAGTGAGCATGTGCTATTCCCGAATAAATTAGAATCATATTTTATTTTTATATGTTTCTACTATGTTCTGTTTTTATTCTTTTGTCAAGGGGGGGGGCGTAAAAAAGAAGAACAAATTAGTCAGAATTATATTCGCCAGATTTTCCACCAGATTTATGAGTAAGCTTAATATCGCTAATAATCATATTTTTATCTACGGCTTTGCACATATCATAAATGGTAAGGGCTGCAAGATTAACCGCCGTTAGGGCTTCCATTTCTATGCCTGTTTTTCCCGTACAGCTCGCAAGAGCTTCTATTTCAACGCAAAATTCCTTCATATTGCAGCTTAAATTTACCTGAACATTATCCAGCCCAAGAGGGTGGCATAATGGGATAAGATCGGCGGTTTTTTTAGCTGCCATAATGCCCGCTATTCTTGCAACAGAAAAAACGTCGCCTTTTTTAACCGCTCCATCTGATATAAGTTTAAGGGTCTGGGCTGCCATATAAATTCGACCCTTTGCTTTTGCTATGCGGTGCGTTTCATTTTTAGAGCCGACATCAACCATGCTGGCTTTGCCATCTGCGTCTAAATGAGTAAGTTTTGACATGATTTTTCCTTTTAAGATAAAAGAGCTTTTGTTGCGGCTTTTACATCTTCTTGTCGCATAAGAGATTCGCCGATAAGAAAGCTTTTAACGCCGGCTTCTTCGTTGAGTTTTTTGATGTCCTCTGAGGTAAATATCCCGCTTTCGCTAATGCACATTCTGTTCTTTTCTATTTTAGGAGCAAGCTCTAGCGTGGCTTTTAGCGTTACATCAAATGTTTTAAGGTTTCTATTATTTATACCCATAAGAGGGCTTTTTAACTTATGCGCCCGTTCTAATTCTTGCTCATCATGCACTTCTAACAAAACGTCAAGACCATAAGATATAGCAACATCTTCCAGCTCTTTTGCAAGCGCGTCAGATAACATCGCCATGATGATTAAAATGCAGTCCGCTCCAAGAGCGCGCGATTCAATAATTTGATAAGGGCTAATCATAAAATCTTTACGCAGGGCAGGGAGGGAGGAGGCATTTCTTGCAGCGATTAAATATTGATCCGATCCTTGAAAATATGGAACGTCGGTTAAAACGGATAGGCAAGCAGCGCCGCCTTCTTCATAGGCTTCTGCCAAAAGAGGAGGGTTAAAATCTTTACGTATCAACCCTTTGCTGGGGCTTGCTTTTTTTATTTCTGTAATCAGAGCATTGCCCCTATCTTTTTGTTTTTTGAGCAGGCTTTGGTAAAAGCCACGGGGCGGATTATTCGCTTGAGCTATTTTAGCAAATTTTTCTATTTCAGACAGTGGCGTAATGGCGAGACATTTATCTACATAGTCTCTTTTAGATGCTGCAATTTTATCTAAAATATTATTCATTTGATAATTTAATCCAGTTCTCTAAGACTGTTAAAGCTTTACCGCTTGAAATCGCTTTTCTCGCAATAACAGCGCCGTCTTTTAAATTATTCACTTTTTCAGCAACAATAAGAGCGGCGGCACTATTTAGAAGCACAATATCTAAATAGGCATTCTCTTCGCCCCCTAATATAGCTCTTAATGCAGCGGCATTATAGGCAGCATCACCGCCTTTAAGGGCATCTGCATCATGGATAGAAAGCCCTGCATCTTCTGGGTAGATTTCAAAATTTCTGACTGCGCCATCTTTATATTCAGACACAAATGATTTCCCTGTAATCGTAAGCTCATCAAGTCCATCAGAGCCATGCACAACCCAAACATGTTTTGAGCCAAGTTTACCAAGAACATTTGCCAATGGTTCACACCATTTTTTATCAAATACTCCAATGATTTGTCTTTTCGTGCCGGCAGGATTGGATAAAGGCCCAATAAGGTTAAATATGGTACGAATCCCAAGCGAAGCTCTCGCAGGACCCACATGACGCATTGCGCTATGATGACGGGTTGCCATCAGAAAGCCGATGCCGATTTGCTGAATGCATTTTTCAACAAGCTTATGTTCTGCCTCGATATTAATGCCCAGAACTTCAAGAACATCAGCGGATCCTGATTTAGAAGATACAGCGCGGTTGCCGTGTTTTGCCACGCTAAGCCCGCAAGCTGCCATAACAATAGCGGTTGCAGTTGAAATATTATAGGTATGAGACGCATCACCGCCCGTACCGCATGTGTCAATTGCATCATCAGGAGCTTTTATTTTTGTAGCTTTAGAGCGCATAACCTCTGCTGCGCCTGTGATTTCATCAACGCTCTCCCCCCGCAGGCGAAGCCCCATTAAAAACGCCCCTATTTGAGGACCTGTCGCATCACCTGACATCATATAAGAAAAAGCATTATTCGCTTCCGCTTGAGTAAGCTCTTCTCCTTCTGCAATCTTTGCGAGCAGATTTTTAAAATCTACTTCCATTTTTTTCTCCTTATAGCTTGTGGTTTAGCTATTATTAACTTCTTGGGCTATGATTAAATTTTTGGGCTATTATTAAATTTTTGGGCAATCTTCATAAAATTTCTCATTATATCATGTCCGCATTCAGATGCTATCGATTCTGGGTGGAACTGCACGCCGTAAAGGGGGTATTCTTTATGCTGGGTCCCCATGATAAGCCCATCATCAGACCATGCGGTGATGATAAGTTCATCAGATAACGTTTCTTTTTCTATAATTAAAGAATGATACCTCGTTGCTTTAAACGGGGATTTTATGCCTTTAAATATTCCCTGATTATCATGAGATATATCACTTACTTTACCATGCATAAGATAAGGCGCACGGATTACAGAGCTATTATAAACATGTCCAATAGATTGATGTCCAAGGCAGATTCCTAAAATAGGTAACGTTCCTTTTGCTTGATGGATAAAATCAGGGCAAATTCCTGCGTCTTTTGGTGTTTTAGGGCCAGGGGATAATATGATTCCTTCGATAAAATTATCTTTGTTTTTAGGGTTTTGCCTATTTTCAAGGATTTTCTTTACGGTAATTTTATCATTACGAACAACTTCTACTTTCGCACCAATTTCGCTTAGATAATGAAAGAGATTATAGGTAAAACTATCGTAATTATCAATTAGAAGAAACATATTATATCATTCTCTTGTTTAAGTTTTTTTCTATCTATCAAAAAAAATAGAGCTAAAACACTCATAATAATTTATGCTCCGTCTTTATGGCATGATTTGCTATAAAGATACTAATTATAAAAAATAAATTTTTGATAATAATTTATAATGAAATAATCTCTTAAAGAGGAATAAAAAATGTCACATAAACATGCAATGATCGTCCTTTATCTGATCATTATTGGAATGGTTACAGGGTTGATTGTGGGCTCTTTCGTAGATCCTGAAATAGTTCAATCGATTAAATGGATGGGTACGCTTTTTTTAAATGCTCTTAGAATGACGATTGTACCGCTTATTCTAGCGGCTGTTATTACGGGTATTGCGTCTCTTGGCGACGTACGAAAGCTTGGTAAACCGGGCGGACTTACTATTTTATATTATTTAACGACAACAGTAATTGCCGTGATTATAGGGCTTATTTTAGTTAATATTATTCAGCCAGGGGTTGGTATGGATAAAGTTGCAGAGCATGGCTTGGGCCCAAAACCTGAAACAGGCACAACCGACATTATTTTAAGTATGGTATCTCCTAATTTAATTCGGGACGCTGTTAATATGCAGCTTTTACCTTTGGTGTTTTTTGCAGTGTTATTTGGGGCTGCCGCCACGACAACAGGTAAAATGGGCGAGCCTGTCCTGAAGTTCTTTGAAGGACTTAATGAAGTTATGATGAGGATTGTGGGCTGGATTATGTATCTGTCACCCATTGGTGTTTTTGCTCTTGTAGCAACCTCTCTATCAGATGCTGCGTTAAAATTATGCGTAGAAGATGCGGCAACCTGCGGCTTAAGTGGGTACGAATCTTTAATGGTAGAAGTTCAAAAGGTAGGCGCTTATGTGGGAACGGTTCTCATTGCTCTTGCAGTTCATGCTGTTGTTTTGTTCCTTATTCTTACAGGTGTAGCAAAGCGGGGCTTTACATTCTTGCAAGATATGTCGCGCGCTCTTTTTACCGCTTTTGGGACGGCAAGTTCATCTGCAACGCTGCCGCTTACGATGAAATGCGCAAAAGAACATGGGTTAAGTTCTCGTTCTGTGCGTTTTGTGATCCCACTTGGCTCAACGGTGAATATGAACGGGACGGCTCTTTATGAAGCAGTAGCGGCTTTATTTATTGCGCAGGCTTACGGCATTGATTTAACGCTTCAAATGCAAATCATTGTCGCATTAACCTCTACTATGGCAGCAATCGGTGCAGCGGGCATACCCAATGCGGGGACTGTGACAATGCTTATTGTGCTTAGCGCAGTGGGACTTCCTGCAGAAGGTATTGGTATGCTTCTTGGTGTTGATTGGTTCCTTGATCGTTTCCGTACCTCTGTTAATGTTTGGGGTGATGCAGTTGGTGCGGCTGTTATGAATAAATATATGATTAACGCTGATGCAAATGAAGAACTTGCAGCTATTGATGCTGCTGAAAGCAAGGAAAGCTAACGCTTTATTTTTAAATAATTTTAAAGCCCCTAAAATTTAGTTATTTTGGGGGCTTTTTTTATTTTAAAAAAGCTTTATAGTTTAGGCTATAAATATTTTAGAACTTATAAGAATAAAATGACAGAGCCAATAGAATTAAAGAATAAAAATCATCAGGCTGAAAAGAAAAAAAAGGGCAGTTACAAACAGAATAGACCTAAAAACAATAAGAAACGGTCTAACAAAGGTAACAAAAACCCGAACCATTCTTCGCCTATATATGCTGCCATTGATCTTGGCCCTAACAATTGCCGCCTGCTTGTCGCAAAGACAGTTGGCAGCGGCTTTAAAATCATTGATTCATTTTCCCAAAGCGTTCGCCTTGGGGAAGGGCTTTCGAGAGATGGAAAACTATCTGCGGCTGCAATGGATAGAACGATTTGCGCCCTTCGTATCTGCGCTGATAAAATGCAGCGTAGGGGCGTGACAAAAATGCGTAATGTAGCGACGCAGGCGTGCCGTGAAGCAGACAATCATAAAGAATTTCTGACCCGTGTTGAAAAAGAAGTTCAAATTAAACTTGATATTATCGATCCAGAAGAAGAAGCACGTCTTGCTGTAATGGGCTGTAAAGCTCTTTTAGATTTAAAATTCTCTCACGCCGTTGTTTTTGATGTGGGCGGCGGCAGTACTGAGGTTGTTTGGCTTAAGATTGGGAAATATAAGAAGCCTGAAATTATTGACTGGATATCGCTTCCTTATGGTGTGGTTAACCTATCTGAACAGTTTGGTTCAAAAAAAAATATTTCGCCTGACCGTTATCATAGCATGAAAGAGACTGTTGATATTCCTCTTAGCGAATTTGTTGTTAAAAATAATATTAAGTCAGAAATCGAAAATGGTAAAGTCCAGCTTCTAGGTTCATCAGGAACGATTACAACATTAACTTCAATGCATCTTGGACTAGCCTCTTATGATAGAAGCAAGGTCGATGGTGCATGGGTTACAGCTCTGCGGATGCAGGAAATGTGCGATCAATTATCTGATCTTAATTATGAAGAGAGAATTAAAAAACCTTCTATTGGTGAAGATAGGGCAGAACTTGTGGTTGCAGGCTGCGCTATTATTGAAGTTATTATGACGCAATTGCCAATAGATGATATAAGAGTTGCAGATAGGGGTATTAGAGAAGGAATGCTTCTTGATCTCATGGAATTAGGGCAAAGAAAACGCCGTAAAAGACGCAATAGATATAGAAGATTTTCAAAAAATAAAAAACCGAAAAATACTCCTAATTCTACTGCGCAAAATAAGGACTAGAAGCTTGATTAAAAAACCAAAGCTTACGAGAACAGGACAAGAAAGACGGCTTGACCCACGGGGCATTGTCCGAGGGGCGAAAACCCGCGTTCATACGGCAAGAAGGCGCAAAAACTCATCAACAAGATGGCTTCAGCGTCAATTGAATGACCCTTATGTTGCGGCGGCAAAGCGTGATGGGTACCGTTCTCGTGCTGCCTATAAACTACTGGAACTTGATGAAAAATTTCCGTTTTTGAAGGGGGCGAAATCTGTTGTTGATCTTGGCTGCGCTCCGGGCGGCTGGACGCAGGTTGCAGCTCAAAAATGCGCCAAGAATGTAAAAATTGTTGGCATTGATCTGCTCGAGGTTGACGCTATTGCGGACGCTACTTTACTGGTGATGGATTTTACAGATGAGGGAGCAGAAGAAGAGCTTTTATCTTACGTGGAAGGTGAGGCTGTTGATGTTGTCGTAAGCGATATGGCAGCGGCGACAACGGGGCATATGAGAACAGATTATATTCGCACCCTTGACCTTGTTGAGCTTGGCTTTGATTTTGCATGCAAAGTACTGCGTCAAAACGGCACATATGTTGCCAAAGCTTTTAGGGGCGGCACGCAGGCCGAGCTTTTAACAAAGCTTCGGGCGAATTTTGATACAGTGCGGCATTTTAAACCCCCTGCAAGCCGCAGCGCCTCTAAAGAAACCTATATGGTCGCTAAAGGCTTTAAGGGTAAGAATAAATATAGCGAGAAAGGTCTGATTTTAAAGCCTCTTTAAAAGCATATTCTCTCATATTTCCTTTGACCTATGGCGTAATTCCTGTTATTTCCTGATTTTTGGAAATACCCTTTATGGTTTTGCCCCGAATCATATAGGGCTCCGAACCAATATTAGGATAGAGAGGATAATAAAATGGCTATTCGTGAAGCTCTCACCTTTGATGATGTATTGCTTGTTCCCCAAGCATCTGAAATTCTTCCCCGTGAAGTTCGCACTTCGACCTTTATTACGAAAAAAATCAAATTAAATATTCCTTTAATGTCGGCTGCGATGGATACGGTGACTGAATCTCCCATGGCTATTTCAATGGCACAGGCAGGCGGAATTGGCGTTATTCATAAAAATTTCACGATAGAAGAGCAAGCCCGTGAAGTCTATAATGTTAAGAAATTTGAATCAGGCATGGTTATCGATCCTGTAACTATTCGTCCAGACCAAACGCTGAGCGATACATTGGCTCTTATGAAAAGCTTTAGCATTTCAGGCATTCCAGTGGTTGAAAGAGGCGGTAAGCTTGTCGGGATTATTACCAACCGTGACGTAAGATTTGCCACAAACATGGCGCAGCCTGTCAGCGAAATCATGACCTGCAAAAACCTAATCACTGTTCCAGATGGCACCAGTATGGAAAAAGCAAAGCAGCTTCTTCATCATAATAGAATTGAAAAATTACTGGTTGTGGGTGCGAATTATAAATGTATTGGCTTGGTTACGGTTAATGATATTGAAAAAGCAAAATCTCACCCCGATGCGGCAAAAGATGAACAAGGAAGGCTGCTTGTTGCGGCAGCAACCTCGGTTGGAGATGATGGGTTTGAGCGTGCAGAAGCTCTGATCGCTGCGGGTGTAGATTTACTTGTAGTTGATACAGCTCATGGGCATTCACGGGGCGTTCTTGATGCGATTTCTAAGATTAAAAAATCATATCCAAATGTTGGAATTGTCGGCGGAAATATTGCCACGGCTGATGCGGTTAAGGCTCTTGTGGATGCAGGGGCGGACGCTGTTAAGGTTGGAATTGGGCCTGGATCAATTTGTACAACCCGCATTGTTGCAGGGATTGGCGTTCCTCAATTAACAGCGATTATGGACTGCGTGGAAGAAGCGAGTAAAACAGGAACAGCGGTTATTGGTGACGGCGGGCTTAAAACTTCTGGTGATATTGCAAAAGCGATTGCGAGCGGCGCAGGCGCTGTGATGGTTGGCTCTTTACTTGCAGGAACGGAAGAAGCACCAGGGGAAGTTTTTCTGTACCAAGGACGCTCCTATAAATCATATAGAGGTATGGGCTCTCTTGGTGCTATGGCAAAAGGGTCGGCTGACCGCTATTTTCAAGAAGATGTTCAAGATTCTTTAAAGCTTGTCCCCGAAGGAATTGAAGGGCAAGTTCCTTATAAAGGGCTTGCATCTGCAATGCTTCATCAACTTGTTGGCGGACTTAAAGCGGCGATGGGCTATACAGGAAGCGCAACTATTAAAGATTTTCATGATCGTGCGGAATTTGTTAAAATATCAAATGCAGGGCTGCGGGAAAGCCATGTTCATGATGTGACAATTACCCGCGAATCTCCTAATTATCCTTCACAGATTTGAGTATAAAATATGATACCTGCTGCAAGAGTTACAGCCGCTATAGAACTTGTTAGGCTAACGCTGCAAAGCCTAGAAGAAAAAGGCTCATCAGCAGATGTGCTTATTCGGGCTTATTTTAAACAGCGCCGGTATGCAGGATCGAAAGACCGCCGTGACGTAACGAGCAAAACCTATGACGTGATTAGAAGGCTTGGGTTTTTAAAGCGTATTTCGGACGGTGATGCCAAAAGAATGGTGATTGCATCGTTAGCTTTTGCAGGGGAAAGTACGCCAGAAATCGCCGCTTATTTTACAGATGAAAAACATACTCTTCCTGCGTTAAGTGATGATGATATTAGTTTTTTAGATGATGTTATCTCTGGAAATTTTAAAGAAACTGACCATGAAAAGCTTAATTTTTCAGAATGGATGACAGACCGCCTTACGTCCCGTTTTGGTGATGATCTTGAAGAAGCTATGATCGCTCTTAATCAGCGTGCGCCGCTTGTAATACGTCTTGCCCGAAATAAAGAAGCTGTCATGGGTTATCTTGCAAAAAAAGAAATCTCTTATGAGGCATCTTCTCTTGTTCCAACAGCTTTAACGCTTGAAAAACAGCAGCAAATACGGGACTGGACAATTTACCGTGATGGCATGATTGAAATCCAAGATGTCGCCGCTCAATATGCGGTAATGCTCGCAGGGATTACATCGGGACAGCAAGTGATGGATTATTGCGCTGGGGCAGGGGGCAAGGCACTGGCAGCTTCCAGCTATATGAAAAATAAGGGACAAATTTACGCTCTTGATATTAACCATAGACGCTTGCAGGAAATCAAGCCCCGTATTAAACGTTCTAAATCTCATATTATTCAGGCTATAGGGCTGCCAAAAACAGCGCCTAAAAGACAGGCTCTTCTCTTAGATTTTAAAGAAAAAATGGATCATGTTATTGTCGATGTTCCTTGTTCTGGAACGGGTACTTGGCGCAGAAACCCTGAATCACGCTGGCGGCTTGATGAAAAAGAACTTGCCGTTTACTGCCGCAGCCAAAAAGAAATTATGGAAGAAGCTTGGAAATACGTTAAAAAGGGCGGACAAATGGTCTATATGACCTGTTCAATCTTGGAAGATGAAAATGAAGCCCAAGTCACAAGCTTTACCGAAAAGCACCCAGATGCGGCTCTAAATTCATTAGAGGTAAAATCACTTTCCAAACTAAAGTCTGCGGTGCAGCTTGCGCCTCATAGCCATGATACAGATGGCTTCTTTGTTGCTCTTATTACAAAACAGGTTTAATTTAACATCATGACTGACCGTATTTTAATTATTGATTTTGGCTCACAAGTAACCCAGCTTATCGCACGGCGTGTTCGGGAAGCGGGGGTTTATTCTGAAATTGTTCCCTTTAATAAAGCCGAAGAAATGCTAAAAGACTTTAATCCTAAAGGGGTTATTCTTTCTGGGGGGCCAAGCAGCGTGAATGATATTGATACGCCTCGCGCACCAAAAGCATTATGGGATATGAATATTCCTGTGCTTGGTATTTGTTACGGCGAACAGACGATGTGCGAAGAACTTGGCGGAACAGTTGAAACGTCAGAAGAACGTGAATTTGGCAGAGCTTCCGTGGAAGTTACGCAAAACTGCGCTCTTTTTGAAGGCATTTGGCAAAAAGGCAGCTCATATCAAGTATGGATGAGCCACGGCGACCGTGTGACAAGCCTGCCATCAGGTTTTAAAGCCGTGGCGGTAAGCGAGAATGCCCCTTATGCTGCAATTGCCAATGAAGATAAAAAATTCTATGCGGTACAGTTCCACCCAGAAGTTGTTCATACGCTGGACGGCGCAAAGCTTCTGACTAATTTTGTTAAAAATATTGCCCTTTGCAGCGGTGATTGGACGATGGCTTCTTTTAAAGAAACCGCCATTGCAGCGGTGCGCAAGCAAGTGGGGGATAAGCAAGTTATTTGCGGTCTTTCAGGCGGCGTTGATAGCTCTGTTGTCGCCGTTCTTCTTCATGAAGCCATTGGCGATCAGCTGACATGCGTTTTTGTGGATCATGGTCTTATGCGGGCGAATGAAGCAGATGAAGTGGTTTCTTTATTCAAAGATCATTATAAAATCAAGCTTATTCATAAAGATGTATCTGACATGTTCCTTGGTGCGCTTGAGGGAGTTGATGATCCTGAAAAGAAACGTAAAATCATTGGCGGGCTTTTTATTGATGTGTTTGACAAAGAAGCTAAAAAAATTGGCGGCGCAGATTTCTTGGCGCAGGGAACGCTTTATCCTGATGTAATTGAATCAGTCTCCTTTACGGGCGGCCCTTCCGTGACGATTAAATCACACCATAATGTAGGCGGCCTGCCTGAACGCATGAATATGGATCTTGTCGAGCCATTAAGAGAGCTTTTTAAAGATGAAGTTCGCTTGCTTGGGATCGAACTTGGACTTCCCGAAGCTTTCATAAAACGCCATCCTTTCCCCGGGCCGGGACTTGCAATCCGTATACCAGGAGCGGTAACAAAAGAGAAATGCGACATTTTACGCAAAGCCGATGTTATCTATCTTGATGAGATTAAAAAAGCAGGTCTTTATGATGAAATTTGGCAAGCTTTCACCGTACTTTTGCCCGTCAAAACAGTAGGCGTTATGGGCGATCAGAGAACATATGATTATGTCTGCGCCCTGCGTGCTGTGACCTCAACAGACGGTATGACAGCGGATAGCTACCCTTTCGAACATAAGTTTTTAGGGCGGGTTATGACACGTATTATCAATGAAGTACGGGGCATTAACCGAGTTGTTTATGATATTACATCAAAGCCTCCTGGGACTATTGAGTGGGAATGACTTTGTAGGAAATACGCTTAAATGAAAATTCAAAAAATAGACATTAGGCAAATGGGGCTTCTTAAAGGGGTCGGTATATTTTTAATTGTTTTACATAATCTATGGTATTCAATTATTAAATTAAAAATTAATGAATTTGATTTTAAAAAAGGGGCAATAGGACATTATATTGACCGTTTTAGTGATAATCCATTAGAGGTTTTTAGCCTATTTATTGGTTTTTTTGGACATTATGGCGTTGGTTTCTTTGTTTTTGCAAGTGCTTATGGGGTAACGGTCTCTCTTGCTAAAAAACCGCGGTCTTTTTTGCTTTTTATGAAGGAGCGATTTTTTAAAATATATATAGCTTTTCTTATTGCGGTTGTTTTTTATCTTTTATTTATTCATTCTTATGCTTTTGTAAAGATTAATTTCCTTCCTCTGTCTGATGCGATGCCTGATGATTATTTTTCAAAAATTTGGGTGGGCGTAGCCCTTAAAATGCTGCTTATATCTAACTTTGTTCCAGAACAGGCACTTCTTCCTGTAGGGCCTTGGTGGTTTATTCCATTCATTTTTCAGATGTATTTAATTCTCCCTTTTCTTATTTACTTGCATAAAAAAAGGGCGATATTGCCTTGGTTTTTATGGCAGTTTTTGGTTATATGTTAGAGCTATGGCAGCCATTTGGATTTATAAATGTTAATTTTACACCTTTAGGGCATCTTCCTATAATATGTTTTGCTATATGGATGAGTTATAAAAAGGAACTTAACCTCCCCTTTTATGCTTTATTGATTTTATTGGTGACCTTCTATTTTTCTCAGGATAATTTGTATTTTTGGATAGTTAGCGATATTACTTTTCTTATAATTTCGCTTCTTTTGCTTTCTTATTCACTCTTTAAAGTAAGCTTAACAAACTGGTTTTCCCGTTTCTTTACTCACTTGGCTCACTTTTCATTATATATATTCCTTGTAAATGGATTTTTAAGACGGCCTATTATAAAAATATACCATTTCATAGAAGGCTGGTGGGGGTTTTTAGTCGTTGGAATTATTATTTTGCTTGTTTCTGTTGTTATTGCCGTTTTTTTAACTTTTATAGAAAAAAAACTAAGGGTTCTTTTTGAGAAAAATAATTTATTTGCCAATTAGATTCTAAAACTCTACTTTTATGGAAAATTAATTTACAGGAGCTTTTTATGTATTCAGATGCAAAAAATAATCGAAAGACAGTTCGTGATATTTTAAAATTAATTGATAAGCGTCCTATCGTTTCTTTGACGGCTTATACCGCTCCTATGGCTAATTGGATGGATGAACATGTGGATTTTATCTTGGTTGGCGATAGTTTAGGGATGGTGCTTTATGGTATGAAAAGCACCATTGGGGTAACGCTGGATATGATGATTGCTCATACAAAGGGGGTTATGAGAGGATCATCTAAAGCAATGGTTATCTTGGATATGCCCTTTGGCTCATACGAAGAATCTCCTGAGCAAGCTTTTAGAAATGCCAGCCGCGCTATGATAGAAACAGGATGCAGCGCCGTTAAAATGGAAGGCGGCAAAGATATAGCACCAACAATTGAATATCTAACTCAGCGTAATATTCCTGTGATGGCTCATATTGGGCTGCGTCCCCAAGCGGTCAATGTGATGGGCGGATATAAAACGCAGGGACGGGATAAAGATGAATGGGAAGAGCATCTCGAAGATGCGGCGGCGGTTAAACAAGCAGGTGCGTTCGCTGTTGTTTTAGAGGGCATGGCAAAAGATCTTGCTGATAAGATAACTCATTTTTTAAAAGAGGGTAATAAGTCAATTGCAACAATAGGAATTGGCGCATCTTGCGGCTGTGATGGGCAGGTTCTGGTTTCAGAAGATATGCTGGGTTTTTTTCCTAAAAATGCTAAATTTGTAAAAAGATATGCTGAAATTGGTGTGACCATGGATGAAGCTTTTAGAGAATATTCTACTGAAGTTAAATCAAGAAATTTTCCCGCTGCTTCTCATATTTATGGAATGAAAGAATAACTATAAATAGCGTTTGCCTTCTTGCTCTCTCTAGGGTAAATTTGGCAGCTAAATGATATATCTATTAAATATATAAGGAGACCCTCTAGTGTCTGAGGAATTTATTCGTGATGTTGATGAAGAGCTTCGAGATCAAGAACTAAAAAATATGTGGAAAAAATATGGCAAATATGTCATTGGCGCAATTATCGGAATTGTCGTAGCCGTTGGCGGTAAAGGCATTTACACATCGGTTCATGAGGGTAATTTAAACGAGCAATCCTCTAATTTTGCGATTGTTCTTAAAAAGCAAGATAGCTCAAAAAGCCTAGAAGCTATTGATGTTCTTAAAACACTTTCTACAAGCGGCGTTGAAGGATATGAAATTCATGCAGCCTTTAGAACAGCAAAAATCCATGCAAATGCAGGAGATATAAAATCTGCGGTTGCAACTCTTGATGCTTTTGCAAAAGATAGCTCTGTTTCCCTGATTTACCGTGATCTTGCGAAATTGCAAGCTGTAATGCTTGGTTTTGATGATGCCCCTGCTGAACAAAATATTCAAAAATTAAAAGAAGTTGCCCTTTCAAATAGCGAATACCAATATTTAGCCTCTGAAATGCTCGCAATGGCATATCTTAGCAATAAAAATATTGCAAAAGCCCATGAAATTTATCTTAATCTTTCCCGTAATATGGATGCTCCTGCTGAAATTAAAGGGCGGGCAGGGCAAATGGCAACGATGCTTAAATAAATACCATACGGACTTGACTTAATTCATAAAAATAAAATGGACATCACTCATATGTTATTAAATGTAATGTTAAATAAAAATAATGATACTGCTTTTGGGGGAATAAAAATTATATTCTCTGCTGTTCTATTGTCTATTCTTATATCTTGTGGAGGGGAAGGCGGGAAATCTCAGCGTAATAAATTAAAAGGGGAGAGAATTTCTGTTTTAACGTTTGAGCAATCATTATCAGCGAATGATGAAATTCAAAATATTGATGTGGTTATTCCTGCGCCCACTGATAATAAAAACTGGGCGCAGCCAGGCGGTATAATTTCTCATGCTATGCACCATCTTAAAGTTGGGGCAAGCCCAAAAGAAATATGGTCAAAAGATATTGGGCAAGGATCGGACGGAAGAGCAAGCCTTGTCGCTATGCCCGTTATTTCAGATGGCATTTTATATGTGACAGATAGCTTGGCGGCCGTTACGGCATTAAATGCGGCGACAGGAAAAGTAATTTGGAAAGTAGAAATGACAGAAGAGGGTGAAAGCTCTAACACTGCTTATGGCGGCGGCGTTACTGTTGGTAAAAATAGTATTTATGTTGTTAATGGATATGGTCATTTTATTGCTTTGGATAAAACGGCAGGTACAGAAAAATGGCGCTTTAAGGCAGGGGTTGGATTTCGCGGCGCACCGACCTATGCGGATGGACGTGTTTTTGCCATTACCATGGATAATCAAACCTATGCACTAGATGCTTCCGATGGCTCGCTTTTATGGAATGAAGTTGGTACGGCAGAGGTTGTGGGACTTGTCGGCGGAGCAAGCCCTGCTGTGATGGGGGATACTGTAATCTCAGCTTATTCCTCGGGTGAAATATTTGCAATGCTTGTAGATAATGGGCGTTCAGTATGGTCAGACACATTAAATAGAAAAGGCAGACTTACGGCGATGGCAACGCTGCGAGATGTTGATGGCATGCCTGTGATTTATGATGGTAAAGTCTATGCGGCGAGCCATAGCGGCAGAATGGTTGCCGTTGATCTTCGTTCAGGGGTGCGCATTTGGGAACAAAATATTGGCTCTCTTCATACGCCTTGGCTTGCGGGTGAATTTATTTATGTGGTAACGCCTGAATCTGAACTTATTTGTATTACCCGCAGAGAAGGTAAAATCCGCTGGGTTAAACAGCTGGAAAGATTTGATGACGGCGATAGAAAAGAGCCTATATTTTGGCATGGGCCTATTTTAGCAGGTGACCGCCTTATTGTTGCATCATCAAATGGTTATGCTTTGTCTGTATCACCCTATACAGGTGAGTTTTTAAGTGGAATAGAGCTTCCTGACGGCGTTGATCTTCCGCCTATCATTGCGGATGGAACTATTTACTTTATGACGAAAGATGCAGAAATAGTTGCTTATAAATAAGTCTTCATCATTAATTGATTGATTTTCGGCTCGGTTTAAATTACACCGAGCCGAAATGCTTTTAGAGGCTTTAAAATTTTAGAGAGTTAAAATGACTTTTACCGTTGCGATTATTGGCCGTCCAAATGTTGGAAAATCTACATTATTTAACCGTCTTGTGGGCAAAAAACTTGCCATTGTTGACGATACGCCAGGGGTGACGCGTGACCGTAGGGAAGCCGATGCAAGGCTTGGTGAATTTAGATTTAAAATCATTGATACCGCAGGGCTTGAAGAAGGTAAGGGCGATAGCCTTTCCAAACGAATGAGAGACCAGACGGATATTGCGATCAAAGAAGCTGATTTTTCTCTTTTTATGTATGATGCACGGGCAGGGGTCATACCTCTTGATCGTCATTTTGCCGATGTTTTAAGAAAAGCGGGAACAAATGTTATCCTTATCGCCAATAAATGCGAAGGACGCACGCAGCAAGCAGGACTTTTTGAAGCCTCAAGGCTTGGACTTGGAGATGCTGTGCCGCTATCATCAGAGCATGGAGAGGGTCTTGGAGATTTAATTGAGGCTTTTGATGAAATGCTCCTTAAACTTAAAATTGATCCAGACCTTGGGGCGGAAGATGATATTGAAAATAAATCGATTAATATCGATGGTGAAATTTCTGATGAAGAGGCTGATGAAAGCCTAATTGATGACGGCCTTCCTATGCAGATCGCTATTGTCGGTCGCCCCAATGCAGGAAAGTCAACTTTAATTAATAGACTTCTTGGCGAGGAGCGTCTTTTAACGGGTCCTGAAGCGGGCCTTACCCGTGATTCAATTGGGGTTAGTTTTTTCTATGATGATGATGGCAAAGACCGTGAAATTAGAATGTTTGATACCGCAGGTCTTCGCCGTAAATCTAAAGTGCAAGAGAAGCTTGAAAAATTATCCACAATGGATACGATTAGAGCGTTAAATTATGCAGAAGTTGTCGTTCTTATCATTGATGCAACCATTCCCTTTGAACGCCAAGACCTATCTATTGCCAGCCTTGTGGTTAAAGAAGGACGGGCATTAGTGATCGCCCTGAATAAATATGATCTTGTAGAAAACCGCCAAGAAGTTATGAAAGATATTCATGAATCTTTAGAACATACCTTGCCGCAAATTAAAGGCATTCCGATTATCCCTATTTCAGCCTTAACAGGGCGAAATATTGATAAATTAATGCCGCAAGTTTTTAAAACTTATAGTCTTTGGAATAGAAGAATATCAACATCTAAGGCTAATCAATGGCTTGCAGAAACAACCTCTTACCATCCGCCGCCATCGGTTAAAGGCCGCCGCCTTAAAATGCGTTATATGACGCAAATTAAAACCCGTCCGCCGACTTTTGCGATTTTTGCCAATAGGCCTGATGATTTATCAAGGTCGTATCAGCGTTATCTGCTTAATGAGCTGCGCTGGGATTTTGACCTGCCAGGTATTCCAATAAGGATTTACATGCGGGGCGGTGATAATCCTTATGAGAAAAAAGGCAGAACGAAAGCTAAAAACAAAAAACCTGTTAAAAGATAAAAAAACACTTTAAAAACTTAGCCCCAATCATATTCGCCGTTTTTATATGATTTGTAGCTAAAGACCTTTCCTGTTTCAGAAAAATCATCTGACAGCATTTTTAAAAACATGGGAGTAAGCTGCTCTGGCGTATCAAGCGTCATGGGGTCTTCACCAGACATAGCGCGGGCGCGCATCGCCGTTCGAATAGGGCCGGGATTTATCAGATTTACTTTGAGGTCATGTTTTATATTTTCAGCAGCATATGTTTTAACCAGAGATTCTAGCGCCGCTTTCGATGCGGCATATGCGCCCCAGTGGGCACGGGGCATTTTTGCTACAGAGCTTGTAACAAATGCAGCGCGTCCATGTTTGGACTGCCTTAAAAGTAAATCCATAGACCGAATTAACCTGAAATTTGCCGTTAAATTAATGGCAAGAATCTTATCCCAATCCTTTGGTGTAATATGAGCTATCGGACTAATAGGACCAAGGTCGCCAGCATTGCCGACAAGAATATCTAGCCTGCCCCATTTGTCATAGATATGCGCTCCTAGGCGGTCGGTCGCATCATAATCGGTCATATCAAGAGGAACAAAACTTGCCGAGCCGCCCCGAAAGCGAATAGCATTATCCATCTCTTCCATCTTGCCTTCTGTGCGTCCTGTAAAAATAACATGCGCCCCAAGGTCTGTAAGCTTTAAGGCAGTAGCCGCCCCAATACCCCTTGTTGCGCCCGTGACCAGAGCAATTTTTCCTTTAAATGAATTCATGAGAAAACCCTTATTTCATTTCAGAAATCTGATTAGAACCATTGTTATCCTCTTTATCTGTCAGAACGGTAGGATATTCCCCCGTAAAACATGCATCGCAATATTGAGGTTTTTCCGTCACACGGTTTTCTTCGCCAACAGCACGGTAAAGACCATCAATAGTTACAAATTCAAGACTATCCGCACCAATATAGGCTGCCATTTCCCTAACGTTCATGCGGGCGGCAAGGAGCTGGTCTTTTTCAGGGGTATCAACGCCATAAAAACAAGGATCGGTTGTTGGTGGGCTTGCAATACGCATATGAACTTCTTTTGCTCCCGCTTGACGCATTAAATCAACAATCTTTAAAGAAGTCGTCCCCCTTACAATAGAATCATCAATCAGAACAACCCTTTTGCCTTTAATTTCTGCTGCATTGGCATTATGTTTAAGCTTGACACCCAAATGTCTAATTTTGTTCGAAGGCTCAATGAATGTACGTCCCACATAATGATTTCTAATAATGCCAAGTTCAAAAGGAATCTTAGCTTGCTGAGCATAACCAATCGCCGCAGGAACGCCAGAATCAGGAACGGGAATAACAAGATCAACCTCAACGCTGCTTTCTTTTGCAAGCTCAACGCCGATATTTTTGCGAACACGGTAGATACTTGTGCCTTTAAAAATACTATCAGGACGAGAAAAATAAACATGTTCAAAAATACAGGGACGGGGCTCTTCCGCAGGAAAGGGCTTTGTCGAATGAATGCCGTCCTTATCAATGGTTACAATTTCACCCGGTTCAACATCCCGAATATATTCTGCGCCGTTAATATCAAGAGCGACAGATTCAGAGGCAAAAACATAACTGCCATTGCTAAGCTTGCCAATAACAAGAGGACGCACGCCAAGAGGGTCACGCACGCCAAATAAATAATCTTTTGTCAAACCAACAATTGCAAAAGCCCCTTCTATACGCCTTAATGCATCAATGAGCTTATCTTGGATATGGCTGAATGTGCTTGTTGCGACCAGATGAATAATTACTTCTGAATCAGAGGTCGATTGAAAGATAGAGCCTTTAGAAACAAGCGTTTTTCTAAGCTGAAAAGAATTGGTTAAATTACCATTATGAGCAACAGCAAATCCGCCGATGGACAGGTCAGCAAAAAGAGGCTGTACATTACGAAGTCCCGCCCCACCAGAGGTTGAATATCTAACATGTCCAATGCCGCTTGTCCCTGGCAGTGATTCTATAACAGGCTGAGTATTAAAGTTATCGGCAACATGACCCAGTGATTTATGGCTGTAAAACTGGCTTCCATCGTGGGTAACAATCCCTGCCGCTTCTTGTCCTCTATGTTGAAGGGCATGAAGACCAAGAACGGTATAGGCAGCCGCATCGGGGTGATTAAAAATCCCAAAAACGCCGCATTCTTCATGAAGTTTATCACAGTCAAAAGGATTAGAGGTAAAGGGTAGTTTTTTTAAACTATTACGCCAGTTTTTAATGTCTTTAGAAAATATACTATTATCCATAATTTAATAACTCTTAAGCAGTGGGTCATTTTAAATATTTATAGGAGTTTTTTACTCGCAAAAGAAGGCAAGGGATAGCATTATTTTTCTTTTGTTACTTTTTCGACAATTTCATCTAGTTTCTTTCGGGCTTTTTCTTTATATTCTATGAGTTCTTCTTTTTTACTTGGAAAGGATGACCCATATTTATTGCGAAGTTTATCTATATTTTTAATATCTTGGATTTCTTCTTTAAAATCGGTGTTTAAATTTTTAATGCTGGATAACATGGAAGAGCCATATTCAATTAAAGGTCTAGATTTTGCTTCTTTAAAGAAAATATAATCAGTAGGTTGAACAAAAATGCTTGCCAGTAAATGAGTAAAACTAAAGATAACGAGACCTCGAATAAGACCAAAAATCATACCCAAACTTCGGTCAATAAGCCCAATAGCACTGCTTCTAATCATTGCACCAATTTTTTGAGCAATGGTTTTAAAGATGAGTAAAGTAATAATTCCAATAAAAGCATATGAAATGCCAATTGCCACAAAATCAGACTGAATATATTCACGAAGAAAATTGGTTAAATAATCGCTGCTAAAAATAGTAACAACAATAGCAGCAATAAGCGAAAGCAAGCTCAATGCTTCTGATGTAAAGCCTCTTAAAAATGATATAAGACCTGATATTATAAGTACAAATAATATAAAAGCATCGAATGTACTTATAAATGATGATTGTTCTGTAAGAGTCTGAATACTATCCATTTTTTGCCCTTTATATATCCTCTGCTAATAAATTAACAAGCTGTCCTACTTCACTAAATTCAGTGACTTTAATACCGCTTGCTTTGTTTTTTATGCCTTTTGGCATATATGATCCTGTAAAACCTAATTTTGCCGCTTCTTTTAATCTTGCTGCGCCATGAGATACGGGCCTGATTTCCCCAGAAAGACTAATTTCACCAAATAATATAGTCTGAGCAGGGATAGCCTTACCGCTTAACGATGAAATAAGAGCCGCCGCAACCGCAAGGTCGGCGCCAGGTTCATTAATTTTAAGCCCCCCCGCCACATTTAAATAAATATCAAATCCGCCCAGTCCAAGCCCGCATCTTGCATCCAGTACAGCTATAATCATAGATAAACGTCCATTATCCCAGCCAACCACAGCCCGCCTTGGCGTACCAAGAGTTGAGGGGGCAACGAGTGCCTGAATTTCCCCCAGCATCGGGCGTGATCCTTCCATTGCGGCAAAAACAGCAGAGCCTGCGACTTCTACCGAACGATTGCTTAAAAATAATGCAGAGGGGTTGGGAACTTCTTCTAGCCCTCTTTCGCTCATTTCAAATACGCCGATTTCATCTGTGCCGCCAAAACGGTTTTTAACCGCCCGCAGGATTCTAAATTGATGCCCCCTATCGCCTTCAAAATAAAGCACTGTATCAACCATATGTTCTAAAATGCGGGGGCCTGCAATTTGTCCATCTTTGGTTACATGTCCCACAATAAAAACGGCAACGCCTTTTTTCTTGGCAAAATGAACCAGTTCTTGGGCGCAGCTTCGCACCTGAGATACTGTCCCTGGAGCGGCTTCAATTGTATCGGAATAGATTGTTTGGATAGAATCAATAACAAGCACATCGGGCAGTTTTTTTTGATCTGTAACCGTTGTTAAAATATCACGCAGAGAGGTTTCCGCCCCAAGCCTAACAGGGGATTTATCAAGCCCTAATCTTTTGGCTCTCATGCGGACTTGGGAAGGGGATTCTTCGCCAGAGATATAAATAGTGCTATAGCCGTTCTGGGCAAGCTTGCTAGCAGCCTGTAATAAAAGCGTAGATTTTCCAATTCCAGGGTCGCCGCCAATTAAAGTTGCTGATCCTGCAATAAGTCCGCCGCCAAGCGCACGGTCGAATTCGCTAATCCCTGAAACCATGCGGGGCATATCAATATCGAGTGCATCAAGGCTGGACAGAGAAATAACCCGTCCTTTAGAAGTCTTACCCACTTTACCAAGACCAGAAGGCATGCTCTGATCATTTTCTTCCGCTAAGCTATTCCATTCACCGCAGCCATCACATTGCCCTTGCCATTTATTAAAGGAGCTGCCACATGATTTGCAGATATATATCTTTTTAATTTTCGCCATTAGCTTTTAAGTATTTCCATCTGAATAGGTCCTTCGGCACGCCCGTTAATAAATTGTTCTACATAGGGGTTGCCACAATGATCTATCTCTTCTTTATCACCCGTCCAAATGATATTGCCTTTGTAAATCATAGCGGCTTTATCGGCAATTTTACGAACAGAAGACATATCATGCGTAATAGTAAGAGCCGTCGCCCCCATTTCTTTAACGCATTCAACAATTAGCTCATTAATAACATCTGCCATAATAGGGTCAAGTCCTGTTGTTGGCTCGTCAAAAAAGATCACTTTAGGCTCATGGGCAATAGCCCTTGCCAGACCAACCCGTTTTTGCATGCCGCCAGAAAGCTCCGCTGGGCTTAAAAAGGCAACGTCCGAAGCAAGCCCCACACGGCGTAATTTTTCGATAGCAAATTCAGGGGCTTGCCTGCGGGATATTTTATTTTCCGCAAGCATTCCAAAAGCAACATTCTCCCAAACGCTAAGACTATCAAATAATGCGCCGCCCTGAAAAAGCATGCCAAATTGACTTAACATTTTTTTCTGGTCGCTTAGTGATTGTCCCAAAATTTCAGCACCATCAACTTTAATGCTGCCGCTATCTGGTTTTAACAGCCCTAATATACATTTTAGCATTACAGATTTTCCAGAGCCCGATCCTCCAATAATAACCATAGATTCGCCCGTAGCAATATCAAGGTTAATACTATCAAGAACCAATTTCGATCCAAATGATTTACGCACGCCTTTTAGGCTGATTTTAGGCTGATTATTCATACTGCGAAAAAGATCTCCGTTACCACATAATTTGAAATGAGAATTAAAATGCAAGCAGACACAACCGCATTGGTGGTAGAAACCCCCACGCCCTGCGCTCCGCCTTTGCTATTATATCCATGGTAGCAGCCCATAAGAGCAATAAAGAACCCAAAAACAGCCGCCTTTGTCATGCTTGCCGCAACATCAATCGCTTCTAAAAAACCAATAGAAGAGGTTAGGTAATTACCGCTGTTAAAGCCAAGCTTTGCCGTTGCAATAAGATAACCGCCCAGAACGCCCACTATATCGGCAACAAGAACAAGCATGAAAGGCATCATAATAACAGTTGCTAAAATGCGGGGCGCAACAAGATATTTCATAGGATCGGTCGACAGCGTGGTGAGCGCATCTATTTGTTCGGTCACCCGCATTGTCCCAAGCTCGGCTGCCATAGAGGCACTGACCCGCCCCGCTACAATAAGTCCGCATAAGACAGGTCCAAGCTCCCTTACCATGCCGATCATAACAATAGAGGGCAGGGCGGATTCTGCATTAAAGCGTGATCCCCCTTCATAAATATTAACCGCAAGGGCTGCGCCCGTAAATAAAGTCGTTAGCCCGACAACAGGTAAAGAATAATAACCAATGACCATCATTTGATGAAAAAGAGACCTGAAATAATAAGGCGGCGTTAAAATATGCCTGATAGCAAGAAGGGTAAAAATACCAATTTTTCCTGCGGCTTCAAGAAAAGAAAAAAAACTACGCCCAATGGCTGCCAAAAAATTCATTAAAATACCTGTTTATTTTATATAATAACGCTGATAACGCTCTCTTGCATATGTTAAAATTTCATATTGGCTTAAGTTAGAGGTTTCTGCCATAAATTCAATAGTAATGTTTTTTCCAAGAAGTTCGACCTCATCTCCCACGGTGATATTTGCAAGCCCCGTTATATCCACTGCCAGCATATCCATTGAAATTTGCCCAATGATCTCTCTTTTTTCGCCGCTAATAAAACAAAATGCTTTTCCTGTCATTTCTATCGGAAAGCCATCAGCATAACCAAGATTTACGTAAGCAATACGAGATTTTTTCGGGGCGCACCATCTTGAATTATAGCCAAGGACGCTGCCGCGCTCTAATTCTTTAATCTGTATTATTTTACCTAGGATTTCACAGCTTGACTTAATAGCATCGGGCAATTTTTCTTTCAAAGATGAATTGCCGCCAAAAAGCATTAATCCCGGTCTTAAAAGATCAAAATGATACTCGCTTCCCATTAAAATACCACTTGTATTGGCAAAGCTTGCTTCTATGCCGCTAAAATGATTTGAAATTTTTTGAAATTTTCCAAGCTGCTGCCTGTTTATGGGGTTAGATGTTTGATCAGCGCAAGCAAGATGGCTCATGATATGCTGGATATTAAGTTTTTTTGCACCTTGGTTAATAAAGTAATCTGTTTCTTTTTTATTTAGCCCAAGGCGGTTAATACCTGTATCGAAATGCACGGCGCAGGGCAGGGTACTATGCTGCTGCCAAAGCTCTATTTGCTCTAAGTCACATAAAACAGGTCTGATATTATAATCTTTATAAAAATTTATCTGACCCGAAATAAGACCGTTCAAAACATAGATAGTTGCTTTTTTAACACGGTTTCTTAACGTAAAAGCTTCTTGAGGGGTTGCGACAAAAAAGTCACTACAGCCTGCGTCATGATAAAGCGCAGCGCCCACTTGCTCTATGCCCAGTCCATAAGCATTCGCCTTGATAACCGCTGCTGACGGGCTGCCTCCTGCAAAACGGCGGATAGAATGATAATTTTCTAAAATATTATTTAAAAAAATTTTAAATATAGGTTTGCTATCAGATATATTTTGCGGTAGCTCTTGAATGGTTTTACTCATTTTGCTCAGGTAAATATTGTTCCCCAATAGGACGGTCGGTAAATCTTGTAAATTCAGGGGCGAATTGTAGCTGAATAATACCTGTTGGACCATGACGCTGTTTACCAATGATAAATTCCGCAAGCCCAAAAAGAACTTCGCCTTCACTCATCCAAAGATCATGTTCCGGCGTGCCAGCATCGGGCTCTTTTTGTTTATGGTAATATTCTGGGCGGTAGACAAATGTCACCATATCGGCATCTTGTTCAATCGATCCAGATTCCCGTAAATCTGAAAGCATCGGGCGTTTATTATCACGAGATTCAATCGTACGGCTAAGCTGGGATAGGGCGAGGACAGGGATTTCGAGCTCCTTCGCAAGAGCTTTAAGACCGCGGGTGATTTCCGATACTTCTTGCACGCGGTTTTCAGGGCCCTTGCCATTTTTGCTTGTTCCCCGCAAAAGCTGCAAATAATCGACCACAACAAACCCAAGATTATGCTGCCGTTTAAGCCGTCTTGCTCTGGTACGCAGCGCAGCAATGGTAAGCATGGCTGTATCATCAATAAAAAGAGGAATATTTTCAAGATCCTGCGCTGTGCGGGCAAGTCTATTAAATTCCTCTTGGGTCATTTTCCCTTGACGCAGGTCTTGGGCTGAAAGCATGGCTTGCTCGGCAAGAATACGAGAGGCGAGCTGATCTGCAGACATTTCAAGCGAAAAGAAGGCAACAACTGCCCCTGAATTTTCTTCATGTGAGACACCAAGAGAGCGGTCACGCGCATAAATTTTAGCAGCATTAAAGGCAATATTTGTTGCAAGGGCCGTCTTTCCCATAGCAGGGCGACCGGCAAGGATCATCAAATCCGATTGATGAAGCCCGCCAATATGACTGTTAATGCTGTTAAACCCCGTATCAACGCCCGCAAGCTTACCGTCTCTATTTTTTGCTTTCTCAATTATTTCAATTGCAGAAGCGGCAGAGGCTGCGAAGTTTTTAAAGCCCCCCTCAGATTCGCCCGTTTCTGCGAGTTTAAAAAGCCGTGTTTCAGCGGATTCAATCTGTTCTTTAAAATCATTATCAATTTCATGTTCATAAGCACCATTAACAATATCTTCACCCAGATTAATAAGCTCACGCCTGACGGCAAGATCGAAAATAAGATGACCATAATCCGCAGCATTGATAATTGAAATCGCCGATGCGGCAAGAGAGGCTAAATATTTACTACCGCCCACTTCTTCAAGCAAAGCATCTTTTTCAAAATAAGGTTTTAAGGTAACGGGAGATGCCAGCATTCCTTTTTCAATAAGCCGAATAGCCGCCTCGTAAATTTTACCATGTGCAGGATTTATAAAATGTTCAGGGTTTAAAAAGCTTTGAACTTTAATAATTGCATCATTATTGATTAAGATTGCACCGATAAGAGCTTGCTCTGCCTCTAAATTATGAGGTACTTCTCTATATATTGCTTCCCCAGCAGCATCATCTGGGTAGGACTCAGCCCTATCATCTGATATGGGAATATTATCCTGCATTATTGGATAATCTGGAAAATCTGGCATTTTCAACCTTTAAATAATCAAGAAGTTTTTTTATGAATCAGTTTTACCTGCTCTATCTAAAAATAATATAGAATTTTGACATATTAAAGGCAATAAAAAAGGCCGCCAATAAAGGCAGCCTTTTAAAAATCTAAATTAAAACTTACTTACTCAGCAGGTTTTTCTTCTGAAGTTGCTTCTTCTGCTGCATCAGAGGCAGGAGCTTCTTCTTCAGAATTAGAATCATCTGCATCGGTAGCAGCATCTTCATTTTCGAAGTAATCTTCTACTGATATTTCTTCATCATCTTCATTGTCGAGCGTGTTTGTTGAAAGACCTTGAGCCTGCATTTCAGCTTCTTCAGCAGAGCGAGCAACATTAATTTCAATATTAACAATGACTTCTGGGTGAAGTTTAATCGCAATTGTAACAATGCCAAGCACTTTAATAGCTCGGTCAAGAACAACTTGAGAGCGATCAATTTTAATATCAATTGATTCCAAAGCTTCAACAATATCACGGGCTGATACAGAACCAAAAAGCTGCCCAGATTCGCCAGCCTGACGAATAACAATAGCAGAAGCACCTTCCATGTTACCAGCTACAGCTTCCGCTTCGCTTTTAGCTTTTAGGTTAAGGGCTTCGATTTCGTGACGCTGACCTTCAAAATACTCTTTATTCGCTGCTGTCGCACGAAGAGCTTTTCCTTTTGGAAGTAAGAAGTTACGAGCATAGCCATTTTTAACAGTGACCACATCACCGATTTGACCAAGTTTAGTCACGCGTTCTAGTAGAATAATATCCATGTGCATTTTCTCCTATTGAACGATATATGGGATAAGAGCAAGATTACGGGCTCTTTTAATAGCACGGGCAAGCTCACGTTGTTTCTTTGCAGAAACAGCTGTAATACGGCTTGGAACAATTTTCCCACGCTCTGAAATAAATTTTGAAAGCATACGGACATCTTTATAATCAATCGCCATGCCATTTTCACCTGAAAAAGGACAAGTTTTTCTACGGCGAAAGAAAGGACGGCGTGTATTTCCGCCTTGTTGATCTGCTGACATAATGGCTTACCCTTCTTTCTTTTCAAATTTAGGTTTATCATTACTATAAGATTTTTTCTCACTATTGTAAGGCTTTTTCTCGTAGCTTTTCTTTTCATATGAATTGGCGCGCATCATGATGCTTTCACCTTCTTCATGTTTTTCGACTCGAATCGTCATGTAACGAACTACATCTTCATGGAGGCGTGCATTACGTTCTACTTCATCGATTGCAGCAGAAGAGCCATCAATGCGAAACATCACATAATGACCTTTTTTATATTTTTTAATGCGGTAAGCAAGAGGCTTAAGTCCCCAATATTCTGTTGTAACAACCGTGGCATCATTAGATTCGAAAATCTTCGTGAATTCTGCTGTGATCGCTTCAACCTGCTGTGGTTGGATATCCTGTCTTGCGATATATGTATATTCATAACTAGGCATATAGAGAAACTCCTTATTCTAAAAGCCTTAACTAATTTGCCTGTTTTTCATGATGGAGTGAATACGAATATCAAATCGTCACATTATAGAAGACTAACCATCAAAAACAGACTGTGTATTTCAGCAAAAATAAGAGCTGAATTTGCGCAATATACATAAAGGGGATATTTATTCAAGCTCTGATTTATGGTTTTAGCTAAAAAACCACCTTTTTGACTATAATTTTGATCATTTCTTGACTTGGAGGGTGCATAGACTATTAAATAGCATAAATTTTAAGAAATTCACAAGATCATCTGAGAGATATATTTTATGAGTAAAACCGATATTAAACCTGCCTTTATTTGCCCTGGTCAAGGAAGCCAAATCATTGGCATGGGCAAAGAGCTAAGCGATAATATGCCATCTGCGAGAGAAGTTTTTGAGGAAGTAGATGAAGCCCTTTCTCAAAATCTATCAGGGCTGATGTTTGAAGGAACGCAGGAAGAACTCACCCTTACTTATAATGCTCAACCCGCTCTTATGGCATCATCGCTCGCCGTACTTAGAGTTTTGGAAAAAGATTTTAATATTAAGGTTAATGAGGTAGCTTCTTACGTTGCGGGTCATTCTCTTGGCGAATATTCTGCGCTTGCAGCGGCAGGCTCTATCGGAATTGCAGATACGGCAAGACTTTTAAAACTGCGGGGCGAAGCGATGCAAAGAGCCGTGCCAGTGGGAGAGGGGGCAATGGCAGCGATATTAGGTCTTTCATTCGATGATGTAGCAGCGGTAGCGCAGGCAGCGGCGCAAGGTGAAATATGCACAGCGGCGAATGATAATGCAGATGGACAAGTGGTGATTAGCGGCTCTAAAGCCGCCGTTGACCGTGCTATTATTCTTGCCAAAGAAAAAGGAGCTAAACGGGGCGTTCTTCTTCCTGTGAGTGCGCCGTTTCATTGCTCTTTAATGCAGGTGGCGGCTGATGAGATGGAGGAAGCCCTTAAAGGCACCCGTATTTTAGCCCCAAGTGTGCCTCTTATCGCTAATGTGACAGCGCAGGCTGAAACAGACCCAGAAAATATTAGAAAATTACTGGTAGAGCAAGTAACAGGCAGAGTAAGATGGCGTGAAAGCGTTCTTGAAATGGGCAATCTTGGTGTAAAATCACTGGTAGAAGTTGGCACAGGAAAAGTGCTTTCAGGTCTTGTAAGACGTATTAACCGTGACATGAAAGGGCTATCGCTACAAACGCCTGCGGATATAGAGGCTTTTGCGCTAAGCCTTAAATTATAAAAAAGCCTTAAATCATAAAGTAAAATTTTAAGAGGGATAAGATATGTTTAATCTTGAAGGAAAAACAGCACTGGTAACGGGCGCATCGGGCGGCCTTGGAAAAGCAATTGCGAGCGCACTTTATAAGGCTGGCGCAAAGGTTGCTTTATCAGGTACAAGAATTGAGCCGTTAGAGATACTTGCGGCAGAATTAGGCGAGGGAGCATTTGTTGTTCCTGCTAATCTTTCCGATCCACAATCAGTTGTGCAGCTTGCAAAAGATGCGGCAGAGGTGCTTGGCGGAATTGATATTCTGGTTAATAATGCTGGGATCACAAAAGATAATCTTGCTATGCGGATGAAAGAAGATGAATGGGACATTGTTCTTAACGTTAATCTAAAAGCCGCCTTTAAATTATCACAGGGCGTAATGCGGGGCATGATGAAAAAACGGGCAGGGCGCATTATTAATATTTCATCTGTTGTCGGCGTTGCGGGCAATCCCGGGCAAGCAAATTACTGCGCCTCTAAAGCAGGGCTGATTGGAATGAGTAAATCAATGGCGCAGGAACTTGGCGCAAGAGGCATTACGGTCAACTGCGTTGCCCCTGGCTTTATCGCAAGCCCGATGACAGACGAGCTTAATGAAAAGCAAAAAGAGGTGATTTTAGCTAAAATTCCAGCGATGCGTCTTGGCGCAGCGGACGAAATTGCAGCGGCTGTTTTATATCTTGCCAGTGATGAAGCGGGTTATGTAACAGGACAAACGCTTAATGTTAATGGCGGTATGGTTATGGTTTAAGCTCTGCTTAAGACTTTGCTTAAGGTCTGGGCTTATAAAAAAACTCCATTTTTCATTTAAAATAGTCTTGGAATGATTAAATAAGTATGTTAGGAAGCCTTCGATAGTTAACAATGTCTATATTTTATGAGCTGGATTTAAACTCTGTTCTTGAAAAAAAAGGCATTCTATATTAATTTTAAAACTTTACGTATGAATATGCGTAAATTGTAATTTGGTTTCTTTTTTAAGAGAACCTCTAATTTAGGGAATAATATAATGAGTGATGTAGCTGAACGCGTAAAAAAAATTGTGATTGAACATCTTAGTATTGAAGCTGATAAAGTGAATGATGCTTCTAGCTTCATTGATGATCTTGGCGCTGATAGCTTGGACACTGTTGAGCTTGTAATGGCTTTTGAAGAAGAATTTGGTTGTGAAATCCCTGATGATGCGGCTGAAAAAATTCTAACAGTTCAAGATGCAATTACTTTTATTACAGCAAACTCTTAAACATTAGCTTGCTAATAAAGATTTTTTACAAGTACCGCAAAATCACGAGCTTTTCAAAGAGGCGAAGAGAGTTTTGCGGTATTGTTATTTTAGATATATAAAAAAATTAAAGATAGGTACTTGAATCTTAAGCTCTTACTCTTTAAATTAAAATAACTAGGTCTTTCATCTTGAAAAATAAAGGATAAAATATGAGACGTGTTGTAGTCACTGGAATGGGCGTTGTTAGTCCACTTGCAGCAAATCTAGAACTTACTTGGAAACGTCTTATAGCGGGACAATCTGGCGCTGGATTAATTTCAAAATTTGATATTAGTGATATGGCGGCTAAAGTTGCCTGTGAAGTGCCTTGGGGTGATGGCACGGACGGTACTTTCGATCCAGATGCTTATATGTCCCTTAAAGACCGTAAAAGAATTGATGATTTTATTCTTTATGGTGTTGCCGCTTGTGATATGGCTTTAGCTGATTCTGGCTGGGAAATTAAAACAGACGAAGATAGCTACCGTACGGGTATTTTAACAGGAGCAGGCATTGGCGGGCTTCCGGGAATAGAAGCTGAATCAATTAATTTACGGGACAGAGGTCCTCGCAGGGTTTCGCCTCATTTTATACCACGCTGCTTGATTAATCTTATTTCAGGTAATGTTTCTATTCGTCATAATCTTCGGGGTCCAAACCATGCTATTGTTACAGCCTGCGCTACGGGAACGCACGCTATTGGTGATGCGGCTCGTATGATTATGCTTGATGATGCCGATGTTATGTTATGCGGCGGCGCAGAAGCTTCTATTTGTAAAGTTGGCGTGTCGGGCTTTATGCAGGCAAAGGCTCTTTCAACAAAATATAATGATGAGCCGACTAAGGCTTCCCGTCCTTATGACCGTGACCGTGATGGTTTTGTTATTGGTGAAGGTTCTGGAATGCTTGTTCTTGAAGAATATGAACATGCTAAAAAACGTGGCGCAAAAATTTATGCTGAAGTGGTGGGATATGGTCTTTCAGGAGACGCTCATCATGTCACCGCCCCTGCGCCAGATGGTAATGGTGCTTTTCGTGCGATGCAGGCGGCTTTTAAACGCTCGAACCTTACGCCTGCTGATATTGGCTATGTTAATGCTCATGGTACAGCGACGATGGGCGACGGTCTTGAATATGGTGCGGTAGAACGCATTTTTGGTGATGATATTAAAACAATGGCGATGTCTTCTACTAAATCTTCTATTGGGCATCTTTTAGGGGCAGCAGGCTCTACCGAAGCGATCTTTAGTATCATGGCAATGAATGAAGGCGCTCTTCCGCCAACGCTTAATTTGGAAAATCCAGATGTTGGTATGGATACAATTAATCTTGTTGCGCTTGAGGCTCAGCAAAAAACAGGCATTAAAGCTGTTCTTTCTAATAGCTTTGGTTTTGGCGGTACAAACGCTTCTATTATTCTTGCAAAAGTTTAAATAAATATGCGCCCTTTTGGTAAGTATATTTCTATAATATTATTAATCAGCGTCCTTATTGGGGCGCTGTTTTTATATTGGGGCTACTGTAAATTTACCGAACCTTCTTTGCGGGAAAAATCTGGTGTAATGCGACTTATCAAAGGGCAGGGGCTTATCCGCACGGCTTGGCAGCTAAAAGAAAAGAAGTTCATTTCAGATGCTCGTATTTTTAAAATAGGCGTAATTTTTTTTGGATTTGAAAAAAAACTTCAAGCAGGAGAGTTTTTAATTCCTGAAAAAGCATCTATGCAAGACATAATGATGGTTTTATCAAGCGGTAAAGTCATTCAGCATAAGGCAACAATCATTGAAGGTTGGACAAGCTGGCAAATTGCCGAATATTTAAATAATATTGAAAACCTAAAGGGTGAAATTACAAAGCTCCCCCCTGAAGGCTCGCTTCTTCCTGAAACATATCTTTATATTCATGGCGATCAGCGCAGCGCCATTTTAAAGCGCATGTCAGGTAAAATGAATTTATTACTGGCGCAAATTTGGGCAGGGCGGGCAGATAATCTGCCTTTTTCTTCTGTAGGGGACGCTGTAATATTGGCTTCTATAGTGGAAAAAGAAACAGGAATTTCAGGCGAAAGAGCCCATGTGGCGAGCGTTTTTATTAACAGACTTCGGAAGAATATGCGCCTTCAATCTGATCCAACAATTATTTATGGTCTCACTAAAAAAGGCAGCTTAGGGCATGGGCTTAAGCGTTCAGAAATGAACAAAAAAACTCCCTATAATACTTATCAAATTAGAGGGCTGCCGCCGACAGCGATTTCTCACCCCAGTGAAGCCGCCTTAAGAGCTGTATTAAATCCTATATTGTCCGATGATTTATATTTTGTCGCCGATGGTTCTGGCGGGCATGTTTTTGCCAAGACGCTTAAAGAGCATTTGAGAAACGTGCGCCAATGGCGAAAAATAGAACGCCAAAAGAAAAAATAATGCTTATTTATCAGGCATTCTGCTAAGTAGTTTTTCTAAAATCCATTCTGGAATTAAATTGGTAAGCGCCGAAAAAACAAGATTTGTCTGCCAAGGAAATGCAATTTTTCCTTTGTTTTTCGCAAGGTTTTTAACAATGATCTGAGCCGCTTTATCCGCTTGCATAAAAAAGGGCATTGCAAAATCATTTCTATCCGTGATCCGGCTTTTAACAAAGCCAGGGCAAATTACATTAACTGCGATCCCATATCTTTTATAAAGCCCTCTAAGTGCCTCGCCATATGACTTAACAGCCGCTTTGCTTGCCGAATAAGCAGGTGCAGAAGGCATGCCATGATACCCTGCGAGTGAAGAAATTATAGCGATTTGTCCTGTACCTCGTGATTTCATAAGATCAATTGCAGGATGAATTGTGTTAAATACGCCTTGTAAATTAACTGAAAATATTTGATCCGTATGCTCTGCAATATCATCATCATCTGCATTAAAAGAAAGACCGATTCCCGCATTGGCAATGACTAGATCAAGATTTGCCTTTTTGTCGGATAACTTGATCCAATGCAGCATTTCTTTTTGGGCTGTTACGGAAATTATTTCAGAATAAATCACAGCTTTTTTTGCCTCACATTCACGGGCGGTTTCGGCTAAACGTTCTGGATTTTGCCCAGAAATAAAAAGAATCACATCTTCTTTTGCATATTTTAAAGCAAGTGCTTTGCCTATGCCGCTGCTTGCCCCTGTGATTAAAATAGATTTTGGGTTTTTCATCCGTAAGAGTTCCTGTTATATATAAATATCTTTAATTTATTTAACATAGCGTGAAAAATGACTTTATCAAGCATGACAGGTTTTGCCCGTACAGAAGGGCAGATAAAAACATCTTCGGGGACTGATTACAGTTGGGTTTGGGAAATAAGAACAGTGAATGGAAAAGCACTTGATATTCGATGCCGCGTTCCATCTGGGCTTGATGCTTTTGACCTGTATATTAAAAAAGCTCTAAAAACTCACCTTTCAAGAGGAAGCGTTAATGTTAATTTGACTCTGGCGCAGGAAGGGGATCATTCATCGGTAAAAGTGAATTATAACATTCTTGAACAGCTCACAAAGGCTGCCGTTGAACTGTCCGCTAAATTTAATCTTCCTCCGCCGTCCATTGATAGCTTTCTGAACATTAAAGATGTGGTTGAAATTACAGATACAGCACAGAATGAAGATGTTCTTAAAGAGCGTGATAATGCTTTAAAATCTTCATTTTTAGAAACGGTAGAAAGCCTTAAATCTGCCCGTAAAGACGAGGGGAAAGCTCTTGGAAAAATGCTTTTAGCTACAGTAGATGAAATTGAAGAATATTTGCTCTCTGGTGAAAAAATCGCTGCGGGGCAGCCTGAAATTCTTAAAAATAAATTTTTAGAAAAAGTAAATAACCTTCTTGGAAAAGACAGTTCCCTTGATCCTGATAGAGTGGTGCAAGAAATCGTAATTTTAGCAACAAAAGCTGACGTAAAAGAAGAGACAGACCGTCTGCACGCTCATATCGCATCTGCTCGCACGCTTCTTAAAACAAAGGGTTCTGTAGGCAGAAAATTAGACTTTCTATGCCAAGAATTTAATCGTGAAGCCAATACATTATGTTCAAAATCCTCATCAATTGAGCTTACGAATATTGGACTTTCCTTAAAAACAGCTATTGACCAGCTGCGTGAACAAATTCAGAATATTGAATAGAAAAGATGATGAAAAACAACATTATACGCAGAGGGCTACTCCTTGTTTTATCTTCACCTTCTGGTGCAGGGAAGTCGACTTTATCTCGCTTAATCCTTGAAAAAGACAATGAAATAACCATGTCTGTCTCGGCAACAACAAGAACGCCCCGAAAAGGTGAAACCGAGGGTGTAGATTACTATTTTAAATCTAAAGATCAATTCGAATTTTTGATTGAAAAAGATGGTTTTCTTGAATATGCAAAGGTCTTTGATAATTATTACGGTTCACCCGCGGCACCAGTAGAGGCGGCTCTGGAAAAAGGAATGGACGTTCTTTTTGACGTTGACTGGCAAGGAACGCAGCAATTATCTCAAAAAATGAAAAATGATTTAGTCCGAGTATTTATTTTACCGCCAAGCAAGAAAGAACTTCTAAACAGACTTACGGGGCGTGGGCAAGATAGCAAAGATGTGATTGCTTCCAGAATGAAAAAAGCCAGTGCAGAAATTAGTCACTGGGCTGAATATGATTATATTATTGTAAATGATAATTTACAGCAGGCTGAAAAAGAACTTATAGCAATTTTAGCCGCAGAACGGCTAAAAAGATCACGCCAAACAGGTCTTGTAGGATTCGTTCAAGGGCTCATGTCTAATTCTGGCAATGACCTTTAAAGAGCAGCAGAAAAGTATTTTTAAAAAATAGCAAAAAAGACTTAAAATGGAGTTTAACAGAGTGCATTTTCTCCTTAAAATATTCCATAATATAAATTATGCGAATTCAGTAGCTCTCTTAAAAAGTATTGATAAAAAATGATTTAATAGACAGTATATTTCATGTGACTTACCCTATTCCACTAGCTTATAATATTATAGACAGATGGAGAAGCTACTATGCCATGGATGCGCATATTGAGCAAAACCGAACAGAAGCAGTTTGAAAAACCACCCGTTTTTGACGCACAGAAACGTAAGAAAATTTTTATTTAAGTGCTTTTATGTTAATAAACTTTCCATTTTAAAAATAATAAGCAATAATCAGAACTTAATCTTTTAAAGAGAGACCTTGGGAAATGCTATTAAGCTTTATATTATTGACAATCGGAATGATCGCACTGAAAATGGATGAAAATTCAATTGCTTACTTTGCATTTTTAGCACTTTTTCTAAGTCTGAATTATCAAATTAATGAGCTTAAAAAGCTTACTCAAATGCTGCAAAAAAAATTAGTGGATCAAGTAAAAAACGTCGGAAGGCTTCCTAAGGAAGATGAATTTACAAAAGAGAATACAGCCAAAGAGCCGCCTTATGAAACAGATTATAATGCAGAAGATCCTTTAAGCTCAAGCCCCGATCAAATAAAGACGGACAAAGAAAATATTGAAAACACCTCAGATTCAGAAAAAGCTGCGGTTTTAAAAGAAATTCAGGATCAAGTAGAACGCAATAAAGCCGCAGATAAAGCCGAAAAACAAGATGTTATGGCGCAGGCATCGGCAGCGGCTCTTAAAAAGACAAAATCCTTAGAAGAAGAAGTTTCTTCGAAATGGATGTTCTGGGTTGGCGGTATCGCTTTTGCTCTGGGCGGTGGTTTTATGGTAAAATATTCCATTGATAATAACTTGATTAGCCCTGCTGTCCGTATCATAATGAGCTTTATTATCGGAATGGTGATGACTATTGGCGGTGAATATATCCGTCAAAAACGCTTGAATGCTCCTAAAGATAAGCCAAGCGCTCTAGAAGATAAAGTAAGTAAATCCCCCGATTATTTGCCAAGCGCCGTATCCGCCGCAGGGCTTCTAACAGCTTTTGCTGCGATCTATAGCGCCTATATAATTTATGGTTTTATCAGCCCAATTGTTACATTAGTGACCTTAACCGCTTTGGCTTTCCTTTCCACAGGACTGGCGTTTTATCAGGGAAAATTCTTTGCTTACCTTGGCTTAATTGGCGGAATTATCCTTCCTATGTTGGTCTCTACAGGCGGCGGTGAAGCATGGAAATTATTTCCTTATCTATTGATTGTAATTTCGGCTAGTCTTTATGCAGCGCAGAAAAAATCATGGGTAGATATTGCAGCGGCGGCGCTGGGCTTATCATTGCTCTGGGTGCTGTTATGGATTGATGAGAACTGGCATGTGGGAGATATTATCCCTGTAGGGCTGTATCTTTTGATCATTTGCGGGCTTAATTTTTACTTTTTGAAGGGCGCTTGCAGCATGAGAGAAACTGGTCCAAGTTTCAAAAATTTACTTTCTAGCAAGGGTATTACACTGATTTCTGACATCATGATGGCCTTTGGAATCTTGCTTTTTGTTGCGATTATGCGGTCTGATAATTATGCAAACAGTGGTTTTGTAATGATTGGGTTTGGGCTATCGGTTTTGACATGGGTTATTTACCGCAGTTCAATTAAGTCTCGCTCTGGTATATTTGATATGGCAGCTTTTTTATCTATTGCAGGATTATTATTTCTTTTTGCCACATGGCACACAGCTGATCTTCTGCCCACCAAAGATATGATAGCGGGCTTTAATGATCCTTGGGCAGAAGTCACATCGCCCGATCAATATAGGTTTATTGGGCTGTCAGTTCTTTTTGGACTTTTGATTTCAGCTCTTAGCTTTCTAGGCCGTAATATTTTATTGCGGAAGAATTTCTGGGCATCGGTCAGCAGTTCTGTACCGATTATTTTCTTAATCATTGCTTACATCAGAGTAGAAAATTTCGCGCCGAGTATTTTATTTGCAGGAGCAGCCTTGGTCTTAGCCGTCTTTCAGCTTCTGGCTATTAGAGGACTTATCAAGGATAAATCACAGGATAATATTATCTCCCTTGCGGCTTTTGCGGCGGGCTGTACAGCGGCGGTGGCGCTATGTGCTGCAATGCTGCTCGAAAATGCATGGCTGACCTTTGCGCTATCGTTAGAACTGGTTGCATTGGCGCATATTTGGCGGATCACGCAAGTTAAAGGTCTTAGGGTTCTGGCGGGGATTTTAGCAAGCATTATCCTCATGCGCCTTTTTTTAAATACACAGATTTTTGATTATAATATTGGTGAATTACCGCTGATTAATTGGCTGTTTTATGGCTATGGTTTAACGTCGTTATTCTTTATCTATGCAGGACGAATTTTCAGAAAAAATATGCCAAATAAAAACATCTTAGATTCCATATTGCGCATTGGCTCTATTATGTTGGGACTGGCTTTTGCCACGGCTGAAATTCATGTATTATGCAGCGATGATGGTTATCTAATCTCTGGTTTGAATGATTTGGAAGCCGCGCTTCAATCTATTTTATGGACAGGCGCCACAGCAGCTCTTTATTGGTATGAAGTCAAACATGATGATAGGCTCATCAGGGCCGTAAGACGGTTAATGACGGTCACTACCCTGATTGCATATGCCATCGCAGGCGGAATTATTAATAATGTATTTTTTAATGCATATGACGGGGAACCTAGCGGAATCTCTTATCATGTTATTATTTTATTACAGCTCTTCATCCCTGGTCTTATTTATGGGTTTAAAGCGCATTTAGCTTATAAAATAAACAGTGGGAAATCATTTAAACTTTATGGAGCTGTGGCTTTCATTACATTCTGGTATTGGATCAGTGCCGATGTGGCTTATATCTTTAAAGATGTGACGGCTTCGGCTGGCGGCTGGGCGCTTTATAGCTATTCTGCTGCATGGCTGCTTTATGCGGTGGCGCTTTTGAGCATTGGGCTTAAATTTGATTTCCATAAAATGAGACTATCTGGCCTATTCGTATTGGCTGTTGTTGTCTTAAAGGTTTTCCTTGTGGATATGGGGTCCTTAGAAGGGCTTTCCAGAGCGCTTTCTTTCATGGGACTTGGAGCAACCCTTATTGGCCTTGGGGCTTTATATCAAAAACTTTCCCGTAAAAAGAAAGAATAGGAAGAGCCATAATTGACTTAGAATCAGGACTCATTAAATCCACCTTTGGATAAGACCCTAAGTACAGCAAAGCTTTATTCCACCGTTACAGACTTCGCAAGGTTTCTAGGCTGATCTACGTCTGTACCTTTTTCAACGGCAACATGATAAGAAAGCAATTGTACAGGAATTGCATAAAGCAGCGGCGTAACAAATTCATCGAGCATCGGCAGCGCAATTGTTGCAATAGCATCTTCACCCTCTGTTTTCGCTCCTTTAATATCTGTAAAGAAATAAACTTGCCCCTTGCGAGCAATCACTTCTTGCATATTTGATACTGTTTTTTCAAATAAGCGTCCCGAAGGTGCAATAACTATAATAGGAACATCTTCGTCAATTAAGGCAATGGGACCATGTTTCATCTCTCCTGCTGCATAGCCTTCTGCGTGAATATAGGAAATTTCTTTAAGTTTAAGCGCGCCTTCTAGAGCTATGGGATAATCTAGACCCCTTCCTAAATAAATAACATCTTTTGCCTTTGCAATATCAGCGGCAAGATTCTTTATATTTTCATCATGGTTTAAAACATCTGCCATGCGAGCAGGCACTTCTGCTAAAGCCGTGCATAGGCGGTCTTCTTCTGCGGCATCAATTTGACCATTTGTTTTAGCCTGCGCAATCGCAAGACATGCCAAAACCGCAAGCTGGCACGTAAAAGCTTTTGTTGAAGCAACTCCAACTTCAGGTCCTGCATGGGTATGAAGCACTACATCCGACATGCGCTGCATAGAGCTTTGAGCGACATTTAAAATGCTCATAATATATTGCCCTTGGCTTTTCGCATATTTCAAAGCCGCCAGAGTATCTGCAGTTTCACCAGATTGAGAGATGAAAATCGCAAGCCCCCCCCTTTCCATCACAGCTTCTCTATATCTAAATTCAGATGCAATATCTATCTCGACATTAATGCGCCCGATCTGCTCCATCCAGTATTTTGCCACCATTCCAGCATAATAGCTTGTACCGCAGGCAATAATCGTCACTCTTTTAATTTTTGATAAATCAAAAGGTAAGTCACCGAGTTCAACCTTGCCTTTAAGAGGGTCAATATAAGCCCCAATGGTTTGTCCAACAACTGTGGGCTGCTCATAAATTTCTTTGAGCATAAAATGACGGTAATTACCTTTATCAATTAAACCTGCTGCTGCAGATACAATATTGATAGGGCGAGAGGTTTCCTCATTCTCACTATTAAATATTTTTACCGAAGTTCGGGTAAGCTCTACTCTATCGCCTTCTTCTAGGTAGGTAATTTTATTGGTTAAATGAGACAGTGCGATGGCATCTGAGCCTAGATACATCTCCCCTTCCCCCGTTCCAAGAACAAGAGGAGAGCCACGCCGTGCGCCAATCATTAAATCATTTTCACCTTCAAAAATAATTGCAAGCGCAAAAGCTCCTTCTAAATCATTAAGAGCCGCCGCCGCCGCCGCCGCCGCATCTAAGCCAGAATCTAGATAATCTGTAATTAAATGAACAATAACTTCTGTATCGGTTTCTGTAACAAGCTTATGACCTTTAGATTTCAGGCTTATCCGCAAGTCACGGAAATTTTCAATAATGCCGTTATGCACAACAGATACACGGCGGGTCATATGAGGGTGAGCGTTCGTTACCGTTGGTGCGCCATGTGTTGCCCAGCGTGTATGACCAATGCCAATATTACCCGTAAGCGGAGCATCTCTTAATATTTTTTCGAGGTTAACAAGTTTACCTTCCGCACGCCGCCTATCAATATTTTTACCATCTACAAGCGTTGCAATTCCAGCTGAATCATAGCCCCTATATTCTAGCCGCCGAAGCCCATCAACGACCCTGCTTGCCGCATCTTCCGTTCCTATAATACCAATAATTCCGCACATGTTATTTACCTTGTTTTTTTCTAAAATGAGCTGCCCAGCCTTCTAGCGATTTCTGTTTTGCTCTTGTTACCGCAAGATCATTCGTGCCGACATCTTTTGTAATAACAGACCCTGCCCCTACAATTGCGCCGCTTCCAACATTTACGGGAGCAACCAGTGATGTGTTTGAGCCGATAAATGCTCCTTTTCCAATGGTGGTTTTAAATTTGTTAAAGCCATCATAATTACAGGTAATCACCCCTGCCCCAATATTTACGCCTTCCCCAACAGCAGCATCGCCAATATAAGAAAGATGAGATATTTTTGCTCCATCTGCTATTTGGGATTTTTTAATTTCAACAAAATTACCAATCTTGCAGCCCTTGCCAATATCTGCCGCAGGACGAAGCCTTGCATAGGGCCCAACCGACGCATTCTGTCTGATAATTGCGCCCTCTAAATGGCAAAAGCTATGAATTGTAACGCCGGTTTCAACTTTCATTTTTGGACCAAAGAAAACATGTGAGGCAATGGTAACGTCATTTGAAATTTCAGTGTCATATGAAAAATAAACGCTAGAAGGATCAAGCATTGTTACGCCAGATTCTAAAAATTCTTGCCGTTTGTTATTTTGAAAAATCTTTTCCGCTTCGGCAAGTTCTGTTCGAGCGTTAATACCCATCACTTCCCATTCATCGGGGGTTTCAACGGTTTTACAGCTATGCCCTGCGGCTCTTGCAATTTTTACAATATCGGTAAGATAATATTCTTCTGAAGCATTTTCATTATCTAACTTTGAGAGGAAATCAAAAAGATGATGACCATCAACTGCAATAATGCCGCTATTACAAAGATTAATCTCTCTTACCTCATCGCTTGCATCTTTATGTTCCACAATGGCTTCCAGCTCACCATCTTTTTCAACAAGCCGTCCATAAGTTTTTGTATTTTCAGGTCTAAAACCCAGAACAACAACCGCTGGATTATCAGCAGAACGTCTCATATTAATCATGGACTTCATTGTTTTATGTTTTAAAAGCGGTACGTCCCCGACAATGATAAGAACGTCTCCTGTAAACCCATCTAAGTGACTGCGGCAAACGTCAACCGCATGTCCCGTGCCAAGCTGTGGAATCTGAACAACAATATCAACATCACTGCCAACAGCTTCCTCAACCTGCTCTTTTAACGCACCAACTACAATAATTTTTTTAGCAGGGTTTAAAGCTTCAACCTCTTCCATTAAATGATCAATAATTGGACGTGAGCCAATGGGGTGCAAGACTTTATGCATTGCTGATTTCATCCGCGTTCCCTTACCTGCGGCAAGGATTATAACTGCGATTTCTTTTTTGCTCATATTTCTATTCTCTAATCCGTTTTAAGATTTTGAATTTTATGCTTATTCTTTTATTTTGTAGCTAATTATAAGAGAAAATGCCATAAATTTCCTAAATTCTATATAAGCAAATGAATTATTT
>JADGEY010000120.1 GCA_016744185.1 Emcibacteraceae bacterium
CATTTGCCCTAGGCCCTGTTGGAACATCTTGGCAATCGCCATATTGCCCTGATAAATTTAGAGAACTGCTAGGGTTTTTTTGTATAGCTAAACCCTTTTTTGTCCATTCTTTTAATTCCGCATCACTGACTTTGCCGCGATTATTTTGCGAATGATTGATAAATTTTGCAGTATCTGTATTCAGCCCTTGATTAATGCCAGCATTTTTTAAAAGTGATGGGTTATCATAAAGGTGCTTGTTGTTATTTAGGCTATCGGCATCATACCCAGGAATATTATTTTTAGAAGCTGGAGATGTTACTTTTTTCTTTATTGAAGGAAGAATAGTCTTTCCCCACTCCTTACCGTCTTTTAAAGTTTTTTTGGGGGGAGGGGGCGTATTTTGAGCTTGTGAATATGATACTTGACTAAGTATTAAAATAATAAAAAACATAAGTGATTTTGCTCTTCTGATATTCTTTGAATGTTTGGAAAAAATATGTTTTTTCAACCACCGTTTAACCAAATGTATAACCATAAAAATTGAACAGGCACCGATTAGTAAAGTGCTAATATTGATGTCTGTGGTAGTGGTTAAAAATGCTGTGTAAATATCAGTCATTCTTATTTTCCTTATAAAAATTAAGATGATTGATTGCGATTGATTTTAATGAACTAGATTCGCTGATGAATTGTTCTAAAGCCCATTCAATATGAACTGCGCCTGATAGCTTTAAATATTCTGGTGCGACAGGAATACAAAATGAACCTTCACACTCACCTAGGATAGGTTTAGTCACCACAAAAGTTGGAACCTGTGTGATATTATAAGTTTTGAAAAGCCGAGGATCTAACAGCATACCTGAGAATGCTTTATTGCTTTTAAAAAGTTTTTTTAAAACAAGAGCTGTTTTTTTAATATCCCCATCAACAAAGCCTCTTAAAACAACCGTGCCTTTACTTTTGATTGTTTCTTTGATGATATTTTTCAGCATATATTCGGGCATTGAAAGTGAAACGAAGGTCATTAAAGTAGAGACATTACGTTTATCGGAATCTTGCGGATTAACAAAGTTTTTTGAGATCAAAGCATCTAAGTTAATTTTTCCATTTTTATCAAATGTAGGAGCAACCGATTTATGGTTTTTTCTATATTCTTTTATGTTGGCCAAAGATTTTTTGACAAGATCATTAATATCTTTTTTTTGAGTTTTACCAATATTATTAAGAGTTTCATCAACTTGTTTTTTGATTTCCTTCTTATCTATATTCTGCGCATAGGAAAGTGATAATGCTAAAGAAGCCATATAAATAAGGCACGAAATTTTTATTAAAGTACGCAACAATTTCTTTTCCTCCATAATAAATATCCAAAATCTTCCCCTACTGTTGGGATCATTTTCCCTGCTGACCAAAGATTTGTTGACCTGCCAATTGGATTGCAAGCGTATTTTCCGCTGGTAGTTGCAACAGGGTTGGTCATTTGTAGGCGGTATTGGCTCTTTTTAATGATAGGTTGGGGGTATTTGGTACATAGGGCATCTTTTCCTGATGTTCCCCATAGGATCAATTCTCTATGTAATTTGTAGATCATTCGTTCTGCGGCTAAAACAGAACCTTGAACTTGACCGTATTGCGCTTGAATATTACCATTGAGCGGATACATGCTGCCTTGACAGCCTGCGCACCAAAAAAGCTCATCAAAAGGTAATCCTGTAGAGGATTTTACACAATCTGCTGCACATGCTGCATGTGCAATTAAATTACCAAAAAGAGCGGCTTCAGGATTGATGAGAAAAGTGAGTTCATCATCTTGCCAGAGAGGGTCAATTTCAGTGATATAAGCAACGTCAAAACTTGCAGGTTCTAAACAGATAAAATCTGTCAAAAGTTCTAACCAATATAATAATGGATAAACATAGTAATGGACGTGCCAGCTACCTGATTGTGAACGACCATTTTTTTGGCTCCATTTTTTCATTCCAATATCTAGCCCCGGATTAATATCTAGCCCTGCAAGATTAACAAAACAAAATGGTTTAGGCGTTACGTCTAATAATCGCACAGGTTCCCAATACCCAAAAGCCAAGCCGATTCTTGGAACAGGCGTGCCACAAGCGCATAAGGGCAGGGCAGGGTTATCAGTATCTGGAAGAGAGGTTCCAAATATAGGGATAGACCCAAGGGTTACTGGAAATAGGCAAGACCAACAAATATCTGTGATGGGGTTTACAAATTTACCCGTGCAGTTAGCAGCCGAGGCTAAAGGTGATTTTAATATAATAAGCCCTATAATAATGAGGGTTATAATGGGAGTTCTTCTACTAATAATAAGTCTCCTTCTTGTCTAACAAGTGCGGGGACATTTTCAATCTTAAATTTTTTCGTAAGAAAACCCTTTTGATCAAAATACACTCGAAATTGCAGTTTTTTCATGAGCTTTAAAGGCGCGCCATCTACAAGAATTAATTTATCTCTAGGAGTTCTGTTTCTTAAAAACCATTGGACTTGAGATTCATCATCGCCATTAATGAAAAATAATTTTTTAGACATGGGAAGAACTCTCAAAGGATTTACTGTTGAACCTGCTTTATGAAAAATACGTCCTTCATGATCCTTCATATCTTGTCCTACCGTTATGGTAGGATCGAAGTACCAGGATCTTTTTATTTGTGTTGTTCCAATGTTAGCAACGGGACGTGGCCGATTAACGCCAGCAATTGTTTTCTCTTTCAACTTTTGGTTTAAAAGATCAATTTTTCCTGATTTTTGCATCTTCAAAAGTTTCTTCTGGATCGTTTCCAAAAGATCTTGTTCAATAATCGGAAAAGTTACTCCGTGTTTTCCGAGGTCTTTGGCTTCAGCTCTAAAAGAGAACAGTAGCACGACCAATGATACGGTCTTCGCATACGAGACCAGATGTTTCATAACGGCTGTCATAACTATCCTTATGTGGTGTGGCAACAAAGAAGCATCCTTTTGGAATAGTTCTTTCTTGCGTGATTGTGAGGGGATATCCTTGAACGGAAGACTTCTTAGCAGTGGCAATGAAATTTTCATTTACATAAACATCTTGCCCTTTAACGATAACTCTATCGCCCGCAACTCCATATATTATTTTAATAATACGACTAGAATGTAGGAATTGATCTTTATCTAACTGATAAGCTAATCTGTCACCTCTTTGAAATTTATCTATTCGTGGATTAATTTTATATGCGGTATCAGGCAACGAACCTGAAACATTAAAAGCAATAAAACCAAATTTTTTTGCAAATTGAGTTCCAAGAAACATAAAAAAGATAGAACAGAGAAAAGATCCTGTAATAACTATGAGCCATTGTTTTTTATTTAAGTTTTTAGTGAATTTAAAAGAGATTAATTTCATTTTGAACTCCTCTTTTTTGCAAGTATATCTCTTGTGATTTCGGGTGTAATGTCGATAACATCACCAGATAAAATTGCTTCTTTTACAACTAAGATGACTTTTTCTTTTTTATTAAAAGATTGAATAGATCTTTTAAACTCAATAGAAAATTGCGCAGTCAATTTTTCTGTTGGCTCGCTACTTTTTAAGTTAAATTTTAACCATGATTTTTTTACTTCTGTTGGGGATACAGAAAGAAAAAGATACTCTTTTTCATTATTAAAAATGAAATGATAAAGAGTGACTATCAATAAAGAAAATATAATATTTAAAGATATAATCTTATAGTTGGAATAAATATATTCAATCATGATTTTCTCCAGATAAGAATTTATTTTTATGTTCAACCAAAGCCAATGATGCGGCTAAGGCAATAGTAGACGCTGTGGTGTTTATTTGATGATCATTTATAGAAATGGTTAGCCTGTAAAAACTGGAAGTCACCACTACATGAACGACGAAAGGGGTATTTGGAAGTAATTGAAAAAGATCCTCTATATTTTGGGAGGGGCTTGGAATTTTTGGATTACCGTCATTAATATTACTTTCACCAACAAACGAACCATTTTGGGTAAAATACTGCATGACTTCATGGTCATTTGAAAACTCAATATTCCAATGAAATAATTCGAGTAGAATACGGTCAGAAAGTTCTCTTGTGCCAATATAAGCACTTGCAAGGGCTGCGTTTAAACTAGGGTTAATTTCCATTTTTTGATATCTCCATAACGGCTTCTTTAAGAGTGAAACCTTGTTTTACAAGTCCCTGAATAGAGCCATAAACTTCAGCTGAAGAGCTATAAAGAGTTGCAGAAAAGGGATCTAAAATTAAACGCCCGATTGCAGAATAATCATCTGTTTGAATAAGACATTCAGAATATTCACCACCAACCATTCTCAAGCTATTCAGCTCTCTAGCCATTCTTTCGCTTAGATCAATTTTTCCTGATTTTTTTAAAGCAGAAATAGAAGATTGTTTTTGAGATAAAAAAACTTGCCAGTCGGAATTTTCAAATGCGGCTTGTGCGGCCGGTGTTTTAAAATAATCATTAATTCCTTGTGTGCCTGTCACAAGGGCGCCACCATATTTACGGCAAGTACGAGCAAAGTTCTCTAAAAACTTCCCAGAGTGGCGACCATCAAGTAACGCCCAACCTTCATCAATAACCAAGACAGTTTTAGTTTTGCGGTCATTTTCTTTTGAAAGTCGAACGAAAACAAGGAAGATGATAAGGAGAAGGGCTATTGATCGCATTTCTTTGTTTGCTTGAAGATCAGCCATCTCAAAGACAGTATATGAATTTTCTATATCAATAGTGGCTTTGCCATTGAAGTAGCCCCCTAACGGGCCTTCTTTTCTATAGGGTGCAAGCGAAAGAGCAATGTCTTGTGCGATTTCAATTTGTTTTTCTTTCATGCCGCTTTTTAGATCGCTTATATTTTCAAAGAAGTGTGCGACATCTTCTATTGTTCCTTGTGACTTGTGTTTATTCCATACATAGGTCACTGCTGTAA
>JADGEY010000121.1 GCA_016744185.1 Emcibacteraceae bacterium
TATGCCGTTGAAGATTTATTTAAAGATGATGTGCTAAATAAGGGAACAGTATTTATTGAAGTTTCAAATTTGAAGAACCCAGATAAACTTAAAATTATTGTTGTAGATAATGGGATTGGTCTTGATAAAAAACGCTTTGAAGCTTTTTGTGAACTAGATACAGAATATAAAAAAGCAAAGGGTGGCAAAGGAGTTGGTCGTTTATTTTGGCTTGATGCTTTTAAAAAAATTATTATTACAAGTGGTTTTAAAAATGAAGATAATATTTTGCAACAAAGGAAGTTTGAATTTAAACTTTCTAATCAGAACCAAATTGTTCCAGTTGATAATTCAACTTTATCAGTATTTGATAAAAACATAGGGACAACAATTGAATTTTCTGGTTTGCGTAGTGAGGAATATCAATCAAATTTTCCGCAACAAGCAAATTCATTTTTTAGATGTTTTAGTGCTCATTTTATTGCGGATTTTTTGGTTGGATCGTCCCCTACTGTAAATTTGACAATAGATAAAAAACAACAAACATACCCCAAAGATGTAGCTGATTTAGTGATTAAAGATGTCTTCGGTGAAACAGAATTTGAGACTGAAGAATATGGAAAAATTGTAATTAAATGCTTTGCATGTCTCAAAGAGGCTAGTACTGGTCTTGAAGGAAGCCACCAACTTCATTTATTAGCAAATAATAGAACTGTAGAAACCAGAAAAATTGACGGGTTAATTGGTGCTAATAAATTAACTCATGGTGAGCATGATGATCTAGTATTTCATGGTTGTGTTTCTGGTGGTTTTTTAAATAAAAGAGTGAATGAAGGTAGGACATCTTTTACTTTTCCAGAGAGCGTTATGAAAAAAATAATTCGCGAATGTAGTGAACATTTGAAGCAGAAGGTTTTGCATAATCACCTAGAGATATACGTTAAAGAACGTGAGAATAATTACGACAATTTTGTTTATCGTTATCCTATCTATGGATTTGCAGATAAAGAAACTCAATTAAGTAAACTCCCTTTTAGTGCAAATAAACCAGAAGAGTTTGCAGGCGGATTAGTCAAACATTTGATTAGAGGTGATGAGCGTCGACAAAATGAAATAGACAGTATAATTCAGCTAATTAATGACGGTGATAACATTACAAAGGGTTTGCAAAAAAGTATAACTGATCTTACAAAAAAAATAAGTGAAAGTGAACGACTATCTTTAGCTCATCACGTGGTGCGACGGAAATCCATTTTAGAAATTTTAGAAAAATTAATCACTAGAATTCGCAAGAGGGATGATAAAGCAGATGACCATCACCTTGAGGAAACACTTCATTCTTTAATTTGTCCAATGAGAATTAATGGTGAAAATTCTAATAATGTGGAAGCCACACATCACGACCTTTGGATTATTGATGAGAGACTGGCCTTCACTAAATCTTTTTCTTCAGATCAGCGCCTAGATAAGGTTTTAAAAGATAATGATAGCCCTGTACGGCCTGATTTATTACTATGGAATTTGGCTCATGGGCTTGGAGCAGTTGACCCTAGAGATATAGATAATTGTCAGAATTCAGTTAATGAAACCCAAAATAAAGTAATGGTAGTTGAATTTAAAAGACCAGGGCGTACAAAATATCCAAAAGCAGAAGATAATATTGAGCAACAAATTACAAAATACCTAACACAGTTAAAAAATAAAAAAATAGAAAACTATAATAAGTCTACGACACCAATTTCTAATGATTGTATTTTTTATTGTTATGTAATTGCTGATATTGTAGGTGAGCTTGAAGTACAGTTATCAGGCTGGAATACTACAGCAAATGGTCAAGGTCGTTTTAGGATTCTGGATGGTGAATTCAAAGGCTCATCAATCGAAGTAATGCAATGGCAGGATTTAGTAAATGATGCATGGAGTAGAAATACTGCAACATTAAATGCAGCTGGCTTAAGACGAGGTCAGCATCCGACCTAATTTAAGTCCCACAGCATAAACTGACGTTACATTACTTTAAAACCATATGTCCGCTTATGGCTCATACTTGCAAAAACATACACACACTCATAGTTTGAAAATTGTGCCACTACCAATGATATATAGAATATAACAAAAACTCGTTTTATTGTCATTTTACGAACGTCAATTCCATAAATGGTGCAAGCAGGAAAGCAATTACTTTCCTGCTTTTGTTTTTTTATTTAATCATTACTGACGGTAAATATTTTGAACAATGTGTTTCAGCCAATTTTGCTAAAACCGTTCTTTTTTTCTTTGTAAGTTCTGCAATTGAAAACTTGCTATTTTCTGCGACTAATTCAACCAATTTACTTTTACTTATTTTAGAAAAACAATTTTCAGCCGTGGGTGTCCAGTGATCGAGGATATTAACATTTAAATCATCTAATATCACTTTAGTGAAAGGCTCTGCTGTTTCAATTGATGATATATCATTAAAACTTGAAGCCACATGAAAAGCAATAAGCTTCATTTTATCGTCTTTTGATAGCTTTCTAACTGTTTCAAAAATCATTGTGAAATCAGGATCTTCTAAAGCTTGAAAATCTTTCATAACTTCTTCTTCAAGACTAACTAATTTTACCATTGTTTGGGGTTCAGTCTCTAATTCAAAATTACCATGATATACCTTTGTCATTATTTGGAACTGTGATGTAGCACTCAAAGTTTTTGCCACAAAAATAGCAACTGTCAAATCAAAGGCATATTCAGGATTTTTAGAAACCTCATGTTGAATAATTTCTGTTTTACGGCTTGTTAAGCTTTCTATCAGAGCTTTTGTAAAATCAGATTTATTCCCTTCTTCAAGAGAAACATCTCCATTTTCTGTGATTTTTTCAATTTTATCCTCTGCTCTTTGAAGTCCTTTTTTAATCTCTAACTCACCGTTATTAGATAGAAAGAAAACAACACCGGATGTTTCTTTTTGTTCCTTTGTAAATTGAATGCCATCATTTTTGATTTCATCTTTAAGAATTTGAAGTTTATTTATTCCTAACTCAAGATTATCATATAAAGTATCCTGATTTTCTTCTAGGCTATATTGCTCCTGCTCTTTTAGAGCAATAAGCTCCTCAATATCAGAAATCTGTTTTTTTTGCTCCACAGTTAAGTTATCAATTGGGCTAAGTATGGAATATTCTCCATTATATTGCCAATACCATATATCTGGGTCAAAACTTATCCATTTCCATCCGTCATTCACCAAAGCTTCTTTTTCTTTTTCAATTTTATCATTGAGTAATTGATCTACTTTATCAATATCAATAAGGTAAATTTCATCACTAAATAAATCTGCATTAATTCTTCCACCTGCTTTTTTATAATTTTCAATCCCGATGAATTTTACTCTTTTATCATCACTTTCAATTTCTTCTTCTGTAAGAGATCTTTTTATTTGTCGTATATTAATACCATATGAATCATTCAGCGCCTCAAAAACTGCTTCCTGTTTTTCATGGTTATCTGAAATTGTAAAAGCCATAAGGACATCAAGGTTAATTTTCCCTTCCTTATAATATTCGAAGATTTCAGGGCTTACTTTGGATAATTTCAAACGCTGCTTTACAATCGCTTCTGACACGCCAAATTTCGCGGCAATATCAACAATGCTCTCGCCTTCTTCCTTTAGCTTTAGAAAGGTCAAAAATTCATCAGCAGGGTGCATATTCTCTCTAATCGTGTTTGCCATTAAGGAAATCACTTTGGCTTCTTCTTCTCCGATAACTTCACATCGCAAAGAATGATTTTTAGGTAGTTTTTTTTCCTTTATGAGTTCTTGGCTCGCAAGGAATCTGCGCTGCCCATCTATAATTTGGTATATCCCTTTTTTGCTCCCTTTGGTGACTTTTAAAGGATGAATTAAGCCTTTCGAGTTTTGATTTGTACTATAACAAAATTTTATTGAGTTTTTTAGTTCTTCAAGGTTCTTTGAAACACCAATCTTTCTAACATTATGTACACTGATCGAAAGATTTTTATGTTCTATGTCAATATTGCTGTTGACTATTTCTATTTTTTTTTGCATTTTATATCTCGCTTTTAAAGTTATGATAATTTCTTTATTTGTGTTTAGAATGGTCTATTTCATACTTGTTGCGAGCTAATGAGATAGACCATTTTCATTTAATTGACACTTCACTGTTTGATTGAAAAAAACCACTTTAGCTCTTTCATCGTCATTTTTTCCTGTGCTAATTGAGAAATAACTAGCGCCTTGAATAATTCTTGTGACTAAATCAAAATCTTTATGGTCACCTGTTAAGGTAATGAAATCACCTACATTGATTTTATTTACTGGTTTTTCTATAATTTTCATTTGCTTTACCTTCTTTAAAATTTAAGCTACTTCTTTTTTAATTAATGATGGATGCGTTACAATTCGCCCTAATTCTGCTGCGGTTTTTGCATATACTGAAAGAGGAAATTCAGCTTCAAAATGTAAATCTCTCTCTAAGCCCAACCCGAACTGACCTTTAACAGCTAAAAGCTCTGATAAAGAGATTGAACCCATTTCAGGGCAACCCTGCCCTAAATCAGCTAGTCCGAACATAATATCAGGATTTTGTGGGTCAATTTCAGTGATAAGCCATGTAAAACTTCCAAATGGAAAAAATAACTTCACAACAGGGTGAAAATCTAGTGTTCTGCCATCTTCTGCAATCCGCTTATTGTTTGTTTCCCCATTTATTAAAAGCTGTTCCATAATTTTATTAGTTAATATTTTCATGATGTTTTTCTTTCTTAAATATGTTGATGTTTTCAGATATTAAACAAGCCGTATGTCTAAACCACCTCCACCTTTCTTAACCAATGTTGCTTGGGCTAATGAAGTGGCGATAAAAAAAT
>JADGEY010000122.1 GCA_016744185.1 Emcibacteraceae bacterium
GCGTAAAATATCACTATATCCGTACATAAATAAAAAAAGCCCCATTCAAATACCCCATTCAAATAAATGAGTGGGGCTTTCAAAATTTAAATTTTTTAAGATTTTTTACTTGTTAAATACTCGTTCAAAAATCGTATCAATATGTTTTGTATGATATTCTATATCAAATTTATCTTCTATTTCTTCATTAGAAAGATAGGCGGTAACTTCCTTGTCATTTTTTAGCTCTTCGATAAAGTTCGCTCCTTCCAGCCATACTTTCATAGCCGATTTTTGAACCAATCTATAGGCATCTTCACGGCTAGAGCCTGCCTGCGTTAAAGCAAGTAGAACCCTTTGTGAATTATGAAGTCCGCCCAGCTTATCCATATTTTTCTGCATATTTTCAGGATAAACAACAAGCTTATCCATAACCATCGTCAAACGGACAAGAGCAAAATCAAGCGTCACCGTTGCATCGGGCCCTGCCATACGTTCAACGGAGGAATGAGAAATATCTCTTTCATGCCATAAAGCAACATTTTCCATAGTCGGGGTAACAAAGCCCCGAACAATGCGGGCAAGCCCTGTCAGGTTTTCGGTAAGGATAGGGTTTCTTTTATGAGGCATGGCAGATGAGCCTTTTTGCCCTTTCGAGAAAAATTCTTCTACTTCTAAAACTTCTGTTCTTTGCAAATGGCGAACTTCCACTGAAAGACGCTCAATTGAGCTTGCTACAACAGCAAGAACCGCAAAAAACATAGCATGGCGGTCACGAGGAATAACCTGCGTTGAAACAGGTTCAACCTCAAGACCAAGAGCTTTTGCAACATGCTCTTCAACTTTTGGATTAATATTTGCGAAAGTGCCGAGCGCGCCAGAAATAGCACATGTAGCAATTTCACGGCGGGCATTTTTAAGACGCTCTAAATTACGGTCAAATTCAGCGTAGGCCTGCGCCATTTTAAGACCAAACGTCACTGGCTCGCCGTGGATACCATGAGAACGACCGATACAAACATCAAATTTATGCTCTTCTGCACGGCGCCTCAGGACGGTAAGAAGTTTTTCCACATCATCTATTAGAATATCCGCAGCCTTAACAAGCTGAACGTTAAAACAAGTATCCAGCACATCAGAAGAAGTCATGCCCTGATGAATGAAACGTGATTCTGGACCAACATGCTCTGCAAGAGAGGTTAAAAAAGCAATGACATCATGCTTAACTTCACGTTCAATTTCATGAATTTGTTCAATATCAAAGCCGCCTTTTTCCCAAATGGTCTTTGCCGCTTCTTTAGGGATAACGCCAAGATTTGCAAGAGCATCACAGGCATGGGCTTCTATTTCAAACCAGATTTGGAATTTTGATTGATCTTCCCAGATGGAAGTCATTACTTTACGGGAATAACGTGGAATCATAAATATCACCTTATGTTTATCAATATAATTAACTCGGAATTATCAGAGAAAGACAAAATCATCAAGCACTATCTTCGTTATTGACCTTCATATCGCTCCCAAAATAAAACGCTTTTAAAAGAAAGCGGAAGCTCAGGAATATATTACAATAAGCCCATCGTTTTAAAACTGCTATGACCCGATTTAGAAACAATCAAATGATCATGGACGATCACGCCCAATTTCTCCCCTGCTTCAAATATTTGCTTTGTCATATCAATATCATCTTTGCTGGGCGTAGGGTCACCACTGGGGTGATTATGAACGAGAATAATAGCGGTGGATTGAAGCTCTAAGGCACGTTTAATCACTTCCCTTGGATAGACAGGTATATGATCTACCGTCCCTTCCCCATGAACCTCATCTGCAATGATGCGGTTTTGACGGTCAAGATAAATAACTCTAAATTGTTCTGTCTTTTTATATGACATATTGGTCTGGCAATGCTTGATAAGAGCCTCCCAATTGCCGAGGACAGGTTTATTCATGATAATGCTTTGAGACAGTCTTTGTGCTGATGCTTCTATAAGTTTTAAACTGATAATAGCACTGCTGCCAATGCCATTTACTTCTAAAAGCCTATCTGTACTTGCCGAAATAACCTCTGCGTATGAGCCAAATTTAGCAATAAGCTCTTTGGCGAGAGGCTTTACATCTTTGCGGGGGATTGACTGCATAAGGGTAAGCTCTAGCAGTTCATAATCCGCAAAGGAATCACTGCCCCGTTTTAAAAAACGATCTTTAAGGCGAGCTCTATGCCCTGAATAATGTGGCTTATCCGTTTCTTTCGCCATTATTATAGCCTCTAATTTACTCTTTACTCATAAGACGGCTTTACTCATAAGGCGGCTTTGTAAAGTTTTTTGGAGAGGATGTAAAAATCTCAACCCCATTTTTTGTAACCCCCATAGAATGTTCAAACTGAGCCGAAAGGCTTTTATCCTTTGTTACCGCCGTCCATTCATCACTTAATATCTTACAATGAGCCTTACCAAGGTTAATCATTGGCTCGATTGTGAAAAACATTCCTTCTCGAAGTTCAGCGCCCTCTCCTTTACGTCCAACATGCATGATATTAGGCGCATCATGGAAAACCCGCCCCAGCCCATGCCCGCAAAAAATATCGACCACGCTGCACCGTTCTCCCTGCGCATATTGCTGAATAGCATGTCCAATATCGCCAATAGTATTACCCGGCTTTACCTGTGCAATGCCCCGCAATAATGATTCATACGTAATATCCACAAGCCTTTTCGCTTTAACAGAAGGCTTACCTGCAAAAAACATACGGCTTGTGTCACCAAACCAGCCGTTTAGAATGACCGTAACATCAATATTAAGCATATCCCCCTCTTTTAACTTTTTAGCACTCGGAATCCCATGGCAAACCACATGATTAACCGAAGTGCAAATAGATTTAGGAAAGCCCCTATAGTTTAACGGAGCAGGAATAGCATTATTCAAGATAATAAATTCATGGCAAATACGGTCAAGCTCTTCTGTTGTAATTCCTGAGACAACATACGGCGTAATCATATCCAGCGTTTCAGCTGCAAGCTTCCCCGCTGCCCTCATGCCTTCAAAATCGGCGGGGTCATAAATTTTAATAAATTCTGAACCAATCGCAGGAGCTTCAGATGCTTTAATATATTTCATGTTAACTCCAAGTTACTCTAAAGCTGGTTTATAGCACAAAAAAACTTTAGCAGCATATAGCCTTAATATTCTATTTTAATCTTTTTATTTAATGTAATTTCTTCTGTCGTTAATATGCAATCATAACAATATGCTTCAACGCCACAATCCAGTGCCATCTTTAGAGCTTCTGAATATAGATAATCAATATCACTTGCAATAGAAAAATATGTGCAATCCTCTCGCTGAATAAGATAAAGCATTACTGCACGATGCCCCTGCTCTACCATTTGCGATAACTCTTCTAAATGTTTTTTCCCCCGCGATGTCACCGCATCGGGAAATTCAGCAAGATTGTCACTTCGTTGTAACGTAACGCTTTTTATTTCTACATAACAATGTTTTTCATCATCTTCATTGCTAAGCAAAATATCAATGCGGCTGTTTATGCCGTATTTCACTTCTCTTTTAAGGTTTGAATAGCCTTTTAATTCGAGGATTTTCTCGTTTGAAATTGCTTCCTCCACCACTGCATTTGGATGGGCGGTATTAATGCCGACTAGACTATGCGGCAGCTGAATTAATTCCCATTTAAAGGGGAGCTTATTTTTTGGATTTACTTTGGGAGAAAGCCAGACGGTAGAGCCTTCTTCCTTAAGCCCCATCATTGAGCCACTATTCGCACAATGAGCCGTCACCTCTGTACCATCTTCCAATATTACGTCAGCTAAAAATCTTTTATAACGTTTAATCAACACCGCTTTAATAAGTTTATTTCCAAATTTCATAATTATGATATAGTTCCCCTATTTTAAAATTACAATCATATAATACAGGGCATATAGGACGCTATGAGCAAAATATTAAAAGCATGTCTTATCGTTATCGGGGACGAAATTTTATCTGGTCGAACAAAAGATGCAAATATTAATTATTTAGCTCTTTGGCTTGGCGATAAAGGCATTGATTTAAAAGAAGTTCGCATTATTCCCGATGATGAAGATGTTATCGTAGAGACAATTAATCAGTGCCGACCAAAATGGGATTATATCTTTACAACAGGCGGCATTGGTCCAACCCATGATGATATTACCGCCGCCTCCGTCGCCCGTGCTTTTGGCGTACCTATCATACAAGATCCAGAAGCGGTACAAATGCTTGCCAAAAAAATCGGCGGTTCGCCCCATCTGTCGGAAACACGCCTGAAAATGGCAGAGGTTCCACAAGGCTCTCATTTAATTATAAACCCCATAAGCGGCGCACCGGGCTTTCAGATGGGAAACCTCTATACTCTCGCTGGAATTCCAGCGGTCATGCAAGGAATGCTTGATAGCTTGCAAGAAAGAATCGGATCAGGCGTTCCTGTAAAATCTAAAGCACTCTACCTATTCGAAGGGGAAAGCAACTACGCTCATATTTTAGAATCGCTTGAAAATAAATATGATTCTTTATCCGTTGGCAGCTACCCTGCAATTATGGACGGCAAGGTTGGCGCATCATTTGTCATAAGGTCAAGAAACGATAAAGAGCTACTTGCGGCTTATGATGAGCTTAAGAGCTATTTACAAGACCAAAAGACAAAGTTTTTTGAAGGGGACTGGGGTGAGGTTTAAATTTTTCACTTAGAGTTTAACAATAAATATCATTTTTTTACTTTTTGGCTTTCTTTACTTAAAATTATATGCGATATCCTTCTTCGCAAGCGGTAACAACCAAGCAGCACTAGACTTATGCGGGTGTGGCGAAATT
>JADGEY010000123.1 GCA_016744185.1 Emcibacteraceae bacterium
TTCTAATTTAGAATGAACGGCAGAACCGGAGGACGAACCTGTTAAAGAAGAGGAATCATTTTTTGTCTTAATGTTTTTAATGTTACTACTCATTTTATATAGCCCTCCTTTCATTAACATCTAATTTATATTTAAAAAGCTTCTCTTTTAACAAAGAATTATCCTTGCATATCTCCTCTTTACGCCAAAAACCTACAACATTACTAGCATCTTTTATATTTAACTCGTCATACATCTCAAGTACAGATGTTAATAAAGAAGTCGCCTGTACCTTACTTCCTGATCGTACTTGCTGTAATAAAAGATAAAGACTTGTAAATTCATTTCTCTCTATGTCTAATGTTTTACAAATAACGGCAAGAGACTCTCCCGTTTTTTCTCTAAAAATACGCCAAATCAAATTAATATTTAAATTTATTAAAATTGAAAAAGAGGCAATTGCTAGGTTTATTTTTTCTTGCCGTAATATTTGCAAAATAAAATTAATATTTAATTTTTTCTCGTAATTTAATTTTAATGCAAGCTTGATAGCTTTCTCCATAACAGACGAATTTTTCATATCCTGCCCAATAGAAACAAAGGTAGAGCTTTCTATAAGACCGTCTAATAAACCTTCCGAAAGCTTAAACTTCTTTAAAATTTTACTTCGAAGTTTTGCAGATACCCACCAATACATTTTATGAGCGAGGCTTGGGGGCAAATCCTCCCTATTTAATAAAGGTTCTTGGAAATGATCTACTGTTTTGGATTCTGACACTAAATATTCTAATGCAGGTTTTGAAATTTCTGCACCTGAATTTTTAATAAGTTTTTCGATGACATCATCACTAGATTCAATAATTAATTCATCACAAACATCTGCACTAACCGTTGACCTAATTGCAATTGCCATCCTATGTGCATCTGTTCTATTTCGAATAATTTCAAGCAAATCTTTATCAACGAGCTGTTTATATTTTTTTAAAACATGAACAGCAACATCAATAGGCTCATTTGCTAAAAACAACATAAGTTCAGAAGGAACATTTGCTTCCGAAGCTAATTTTTTGGACATTTGGACTCTAATAGAACGCTCAACTGATGAAATTAATTTACAAAGTATACTACCCATTAAAGCACGTTCATGTTCATTAAGACGTCCCTCATTAGATAAAAACAAATCAGTAATATTATCTGCAAGAATGTTATTTGCTTGAGCCGTCTTCTTGTTAGCTAATAATATTAATTTTTCCACCGTAAAGTTATTTGTAATTTTATTTCTCATTTATGAACCTAGACTATTTTTCTAATATTAAAGCCTTTTTCTAATATCAAATAACGTAGCAAAAAAGTATTAACAACCTGTATCATTTTGTTTAACAACCAATTTTAATTAACTATTTTTTACTAAATAAGATAAAATACTTCTAAGCTTTGCAGGCTGAAGCGGTTTATGTAAAAGGCTATGACCGGATCTTTCAGCTTCTTTTAAACGTTTTTGGTCTGTATCCCCTGTAATAATAACAGCAGGAATATGAAAGCCACAATAATTATAAATTTCTTCTATAAGTTCTACGCCCGTTATATTATTTCTTAAACGGTAATCTGTAAGAATAATTTCAGGGCTATCATTTGTTGTTTTTAAATAGCTTAAACAATCGTCAATACCTTCAAAAACTTTTGTATTATACCCCCATTTAACAATTAGACCATTCATCGCATCACGAGAATCTTCATCATCATCTATAATAAAAATATTAGATTTAACAGTAAAATTCAGAACTTCTATTTTTTTAGCTTTAATTATTTTATTTTTATTTCCTAAAGGAAATTCAACTAAAAAACAAGTTCCGCCAGCAGGTGAATCTGATAGGTTAATCTGTAACATTAAAAGATCGCAAAGCCCTTTTACAATTGAAAGTCCAAGACCAATTCCTTTTGTGCGGTCTCTTTCTGGATTGTCAATTTGATAAAATTCATCAAAAATCTTCTCCTTTTCATCTTCTGGAATCCCCGTCCCACTATCCGAAACCTCGATACATAACCCTTTTTTTGTTTCAAAACACGTTACCCTTACATATCCTGAATCTGTATATCTTAATGCGTTAGAAATTAAATTTCTTAAAATTCTCCCCACCATATGTTGGTCACTATAAATATATTTTTCTATGGTTAGAATTTCAAAGAAAATATTTTTTTGTTCTGCATAAAGCAAATATTCAGAATGAATATCTCGAAGAAGTGAATTTAGATCAATATGAACATATTCCGGCACAAGAATACCAGCTTCAATTTTTGAAATATCAAGCAAACTATCAAGAAGCTCCCGTAAAGCTTGCGATGTTTGTCCAATTTTAAAAACAATGTTTTTTATTTCTGGCGTTTCAGCATATTCATTTAAAGCATCAACAAAAAAAACCATAGCATGAAGAGGTTGCCGTAGATCATGACTTGCAGCAGCTAAAAATTTTGATTTAGCTAAATTGTTAGCAACAGCTTCTTTTCTTGCAAGCTCAGCATTTAATGTCTCTTCCCTCAAAATTTCAATGAGAGAAATATTTTCAAACTCTAGCCTGAATGAGCGCAAGTAAGATTCTTGAACAAAAAAACTATGAAGCAAACTAGGGCATAAAAATATTAAACAAATAATGCCAACCGTTGTAAAAACATCTCCTCCCAGATAAAAACATTTTATCGCTAAAGGCAAAAGTAAAGGAATTGAAAACCCAATATAAACAGGGCTATAAATAGATAAAGTTGCAAGAGGAGCAAGCGCCATTCCACATAAAATAAGAGAGGTGCAAAGCATAATAACGCTATTCTCAGCAATTGGTAAAATAAGCCCTAGAGCTCCCCATGTCATGCCTGACATTATTGAAAATAATATCAACATTAATGAAATTTTTTTTACATTTTGATCTGTTACTTCTTTTACAGGATTAAAATAATTATATATGAGGCGCATTATACAAATACTATAAAAAGCACTAAGCCAAATCAAAGGTATTTTAATAGGTATAAAAAGCATCAAAACACCTGCAAAAGCCCCTGCAACCGCCATGATCAAAAAAAGCAACATATTTGTTTGACGTATTAGAAGATTAACCTGCTCTATTAAAAATATTTTTTTTGAAGTATTTTCAATTATCCTATACCTCTTCTTGAAGAGCAACTAACGCTGCCTCAGTTCTATTACTTACCCCTAAAACTTGAAAAATACCTGAAATATGCACCCTTACTGTATTATCAGCAATCTTAAGCTGTTCTGCGATTTCTTTATTTGATTGCCCTTGTTTTAAGAGTTTCAAAATTTGCATTTGACGCTTTGTTAAATCAGATATATTATATATTTTATCTGGTGGTAGTTTTTTTAAGATATGCTTAGGGATATATCGTCCTCCCCCTAAAACCAATTTCAAGGCCTTTATCATAACATTTGTCGTTAATGATTTATGTATATATCCTACCGCACCATTATCCAGCGCTTGTTTAATAATATAGGATTCCTCTGATGCTGTTAAAATAACAATCGGCGTAACAGGCGTAATAGAGCGGAATTTTTTTAAAGCCTTTATCCCAGACATATCAGGGAGTTTAATATCTAATAATATAATATCAAAGTCATTTTTCCTTGCATAAACAAAAGCATCTGTGCAATTTCCAGCTTCAAATATTTTTACATCGTCACTCAACTTAAGCAAAGCATATTTCAAACCTTCTCTAAATAAGGAATGATCATCAATTAAAAGAATATCCAATTGTCTTCTCCCTCAAACAACATAGTAAAGATTGAACACTACTCTACCATAAATTGAAAAAATGATTTTGACAAATAAAATATAGAGAAATATTTTAAAACCCGTCAAAATCATATTATAGATTAACAAAACTTGTTATCTTAATCTTTGGTTATTTAAGGTTAAGCAACGTTCCTGTCCCTTGAGCAAGCATCGTCGTTGGCATGACACCATTCCATCTTTTTACTTTTTCATATGAAATAAGTAATTTATTTTGACTCAAAGATTTCCCTTTCTGTTCAATGGCTTTTGCTTCGGCACTAGCAAGAAGCTTTATTCGGTATGCCTCACCATCTGCACGTGCTTTAATCGCATCTCTCTGCGCATTAGCCGTATTAACCGCTTGATCCGCCGGAAATTTTTGACGGGCAAGTTTATGTTCTTCGGCTTTAGCTAAGTTTTTCTCTGTTTGTTTTGTTTCAATTGATTTTAGATAACCTGTGGGGAGGATAATATTCTCAATTTGAAGCGAATCCAAACTTAACGGGAAAGCTTTGCATACTCAAAAGCAACTGCTCTTTAGCAATATTAATCGCAGCATTACGGTTTTGAATAAGTTCTTCTGCCGTAAATTGAGAAATCGCATCTTTTGCAGCAGCTCTTAGACGAGGGTCTAATATTCTTTGTTCAAACTGATCAAGACCACCATATTTTTTATAAAGCTCTAACGCTTGTGATTTATTAATTGTCCAATTTACAGATACCTTAGCTGTCACAGGCATTTGCTCTTTAGTCGCAGCAGGATGGTCTTCTACATTTTTACGGGTTCGCGCCTCCAGCTCCACTATTTCATCTACGAATGGTACTTTTAAATGAATACCAGGGTTAGACTGGCTTTTTGCTTCCCCAAAATGCTTAACAATTCCAATATGTCCCTCATCAACAGTATAAATAGAATTAACCCCCGTTAAAATTAACGCTGCAATAGAAACCATTCCAATGACATGTTTTTTTGATAAATTATTCATAATATTTCCTTATATTTAAGTTAATTATTAAGGAAATCATACCTATTCAGAATTAAAGGA
>JADGEY010000124.1:0-1164 GCA_016744185.1 Emcibacteraceae bacterium
AAAAAATGGACAATGCCAATATGGAATTGGCCACTCGCATTAAACCAATTCGCTATTCTATTTGAAGGTAGAATAAAATTTTAAACAGCTACTTACACAAAAAATCTGACAGCTTCATTTAGAAATAAAATCTCTGATCAATATTTTTCTTAGCGTCTTGATACTCACCTTTTAACGATTTAACGAGGTTTTCTGTGGTTTGGATTTCATGAATACTGCCTACACCTTGACCTGCGCCCCAAATATCTTTCCATGCTTTAGCAGCTTTGTCTTTTTCAATATTTGCAAAATCCATTTTTGTTTTTTGACCCTCAGAAAGATTCTCAGGGTCAAGGCCCGCTGCGGTGATAGACCCTTTAAGGTAATTGCCGTTAACGCCCGTAAATAGAGAACTATAGATGATGTCACTTGCCGCAGAGCTTACGAGCATTTCTTTATATTCTGCCTGCGCCCTACATTCTTGCGTCGCTATGAATCTTGTTCCCATATAGGCAAGGTCAGCTCCCATTGCTTGCGCGCTTAAAACATCACTCCCCGTGGAAATTGATCCAGCAAGCAAGATTGTGCCATCAAAAAACTGGCGAACTTCATTAACAAGAGCAAAAGGATTAAGAGCACCAGCATGACCGCCTGCACCAGAGGCAACGAGTATAAGGCCGTCCACTCCGGCTTTTACAGCACGCTTTGCATGACGAATATTAATAACATCATGAAAAACAAGACCGCCATAAGAATGAACAGGCCCTACAATATCATCAGGTGCCATAAGGCTTGTAATGATGATTGGCACTTTATGTTTAATGCAAGTCTTTAAATCAGCCTCAAGGCGTGTGTTTGAATGATGGATAATTTGATTAACGGCATAGGGCGCAACTTTTTTATCAGGATTTTTTGCTTTATAGTCATTAAGTTCATCATTAATTTGGGTCAGCCATGTATCCAATAATTCTTGGGGACGGGCATTTAAAGCTGGAAAAGATCCAACCACACCCGCTTTACATTGAGAAATAACAAGCTCTGGACCTGAAATGATAAACATGGGAGAACCAACGATAGGAAGGGAAAGATTATCTTTTAAAATATCAGGCAGAGACATTAAGTTTCCTTTAAATCAAATTAATTTTAATCGTTCTGAATCATTTCATACAAACGTTAGTTTTAAAA
>JADGEY010000124.1:1174-4709 GCA_016744185.1 Emcibacteraceae bacterium
TCAAATTTGAAATGATGGTGATGTAGTTTAAAATAATATCTTTAGGATATTTTTCTTCATTATTAACCACTTATAACTATATTAAGAGTTATTTTATGGGTTAATAATTTTATTTAAATGTACAATAACATATTTAGTCATTGCATCATCCACATGCGCTTGGCTTGCGCCTTTCCATGCTTGCTGGGCTTTTTCATAATCTGGGTAGACACCAATTATATCAAGTTCTTCTAAATTAACAAAATCATCTGTGCGAGGATCATTTACTTTCCCTCCAAATACAAGATGTAATGGGCTGTCAATCATTTATATTCTCCAAATTTTTTAAATAGATTACATTATAGACCATAAGTTATTTATGATCTATTACCGAGTTTGAAAAATGTTAGAATTATAGTTTTAAGATTATAAATTAGGAGCGTCTTCTGTAATTGTTTGTCGTAGGTTATCTTCTTGTGTTACCTCTTTAGGCTCATTTGTTTTTTTTGAATCGTTAATGATTGTTTCCATAAAGTCGGTAAGACCTTTAATTTTAGATTTTAAAATTAGGGCGGAAAAATCATCTCTTTGGGTTCTTACCTGACTGATGCCTTCGACTTTAACATCAATAATTAAAAAACCATCGTTATTTTTTTTTGTTCGGATTCGCCAATCAATATCGGCTGTTTTCCCTTTAGATGTAATGGCGCGTGTGCGAACGAAAATATCTTTTTTACCATAGGGGATAGCATTTCGAACTGTGAAATTCTCAATTCTTAATTTCCCTAGCGCATTTAAGTAAGAGGACACAAGATAATCGGGAAAAATATCATAATATTTTTCAAGATCAGCTTTATTTGCATTTTTCCGGTACCGCCCAAGGGACATTTTCCCAATGTATTTTACATTGAAATTTGTTGTCAGCATATTTTTAAAACTATCAAAAAGAACAGTTTTTTCAATTGTTTCATCATTTAAATAAGAAAGAGCTTCAGCTGAAATAGTTTTGATGAAGTCTTTTGCTTCTTGTTGTGTTTTATCTGATTTATTATTTGCAAATGCGGTGATATTTGAAAAAAACATAACTGTAAAGGCAGTAAAAAAAACCAAAAAGCTAATTTTTTTTAAAGAATGATTTAGGGCAATAGTTCTTGAAATACTCTTCATTACATGATCTTCCTAATTATTATACACAGCATTGAAGCATTATATTTAGTATCCGAATGCTATTTGTCAACCATGCCAGAGTATAATTATCTGAATTATTATTCAGCCAGTTTTTATTTTGCCAGTTTTTATTTTATAGTGCTTTTCATATAAGCAATAAGGTTATCACGGTCTTTTTTCTTTTTAAGGCCAGGAAAAATCATTTTTGTTCTTTTAAACATTTTCTTTGGTTTTGTAATAAATATTTTCAATTGCTCTTCTGTCCAGATAAAATCGGTAGCTAGCATAGCTTTTGAATATTTAAAGCCTGCGCTCGTTGCAATTTTTCGGCCTATAATACCATATAAGTTAGGACCAATTTTGGCTTTAGCATCTTTTTTAAGGCTATGGCAAACCTTGCATTTCTTAAAAATACGCTTTCCTTTTTTTACATCTCCATCAGCATGAGCAGATGTAAGGTTAATCATCAGAAATATCGTGACAGCATATAGCGTAATTTTTAGGGGCTTCATAAAGTTGATCCTTTAAGTAATAGTTTTAATTTATATTCGCTCGCCTTTAAGGCCTTTAAAAGGCGAGCGAATATAATGTTTTTTATTTATTCAGCTGCGGCTTTTGCCTGAGCTTTTGCTTCTGCTCTAAAGTCTTTTATCTCGCCAGATTTAACGCGCGCAAGATAACTATCAAGAGCTTTTTTAACAACAGGGGCTAAAATCACGACACCGATTAAGTTCGGAAATGACATAGAGAATAAAGCGGCATCTGCAAAGTCGACAACCTGCCCAAGTGACATGGTAGAGCCGCCAACGGTAACAATCATGAATAGAACTTTATAAGTAACTTCGGGAGCTTTGCTTTCTCCAAAAAGATATGTCCAAGACTTAAGTCCGTAATAGGACCATGTTATCATTGTTGAAAAAGCAAAAAGAACCACTGTGATCGTCAGAACAATAGGGAACCAGCTAAAGACGGATGCAAATGCTGTCGAGGTCAGCACAACGCCCGACGCAGGATTTGGAACATCGTAAACGCCTGTAATAATAATCACAAGAGCCGTCATTGTACAAATAACGATTGTATCAATGAAAGGTTCTAAAAGAGCGACAAGTCCTTCTGTTACAGGTTCATCCGTTTTAACCGCTGAATGAGCAATCGCCGCAGAACCAATGCCCGCTTCATTTGAGAATGTAGCGCGCCTCATACCTTGAATAAGAACGCCGATAATTCCGCCAAAGCCCGCCTCTGGGGTAAATGCACCAGAGAAGATTGCGCCGAAAGCTGCAGGGATTTGGTCATATGATCCAAATAAAATACTAAGAGCAGCAATCAGGTAAATAACGCACATAAAAGGGACAAGTTTAGAGGTGACATTGGCAATTGATTTAATGCCGCCAATAATCACGACGCCTACAAGTATAGATGCTGCAAGACCGAGCCATACTCTATTATGTGCAAGGATGCTATCTTCACCGCCTGTAATTGATACAAGTTGGTCAGCCGCTTGGCTGATTTGAAAAACATTGCCAGAACCAAAAGAGGCAAGTATGCAGCATACAGCAAAAAGAGCCGCCATAACAGTGCCAAGAACGGGCAAGTTTTTCTCTGCCAAGCCCTTTTTAAGATAATACATAGGGCCGCCAGATACAGTGCCATCTTCATGAACGTCACGGTACATTACGCCAAGAGTACATTCTGCAAATTTTGAAGACATGCCAAGGAAACCAATAACAACCATCCAAAATGTAGCGCCCGGTCCCCCAAGCGAGATCGCAACCGCAACTCCCGCAATATTACCAAGTCCAACAGTCCCTGATAAAGCGGCTGATAAAGCTTGAAAGTGAGTAACTTCCCCCGTTGATTTTTTATTAGGATCCGTAAAATCCCCTCGTACAATTTTAAGGGCTGTTTTAAAGCCTCTAAAATTAATAAAACGGAAGAAAAAAGTAAAAAAGAGAGCAGCGGTAAGAAGCCATACAACAATTAAAGGAAGCTCGACATTGTCACCTTTTTTATCAATTTCTTGAACGCCATTTTCATCTTTAACGGATAAAAGAGGAGCAAAAATAACTTTAGACATAGCATTGGTAACAGGAGCGATAGTACAGTTAATCACTAAGTCTAGGGTCTTTTCATCTTTTTTGCAAGGCTCAACAGTCTTTATTTTTTTGTCTAAAATTTCACCTGGTGTTTGTTGAGCAAATGAGGTTGTTGCTGAAGTAAGAAGACCTATGCTAAGCAGTATTATAAGTCCCTTTTTTAATGCCATTAAAAATTTTATCCGTTTTATTTCCATGTTAAATCCTTATATTTTTGTTTTCTTTTTTTAAATTATATTCTTTTAAATAAAAATTAACGAGAGTTTAACCTATTTTATTCAATATGGAAGTCA
>JADGEY010000125.1 GCA_016744185.1 Emcibacteraceae bacterium
TCATTCACCACTGTAATAGCCAGCGGTGAATCAGTAAAAAAGCCTGCCATTTTAGTATTAAAACTAGCGGTATCTTCATTTTGAGATAATAAAGGATTTTTACAAACAATATATATTCTATCTTTAGAGCCTGTAATTTCAAGCCTATCTCCACCTTCAAGTTCATAGGTAAAATTATGACTGTCCTTTAAATGCATAGCAATATTTTGTCGGTCTCTGTCATTTGTCCAATCGTTAAAGTTTTTATTAAAATATTCCATCTTTTCTTTTTCATTAACCCGAAAAAAACCAAAACTAGAATGATTCATTATTTCATCAATTTGGGAAATTTTAAAAGTGTCTTTATCGCCTGAATCATGGTCAATAAAAGCCATTTCAATAAGATTCCAAACCAAAATATCATTACTTTCTTGATGAAAAATAACTGATATTTTATAAGATGTAATAATATTTTTATCATTCTTTAAATTAACAATTCCCAGAGCATTGTTTTTTTTCTTTAATTGTTTTTTTAATATCCCCCCAAGCCCTCCTAATGTTTTAAAAGGTTTCTTATTACGGTTTTTAAATAATTTTTTCCAAACTTCACTTGCATATAAAACCTCATCTCTTGATAATGAGCTAATCATAATTCCAGTTTTAAAGTCAGGGAGCATATCAGCATAAAATGAGTTACTCATTTCTTTTGCCGATTGTTTTTTTAATATGTTTAAAAAAGAAAAGGCAGAAAAAACTATAATCACTGAAGCTGATATTAAACCAACTGTCAGTAGATCAATCGCTGCAAGCATTAATAAAACAGCTATAGCAAGCAATAGCCCACTTCCCGTCAGAGCAATTGGATAAATATAACTCACGGTGTTTTTAGTTTTTATCACTGTTTGAATTTGATTCATTTTATAACTCTATTATCGCTCAATATTTTTCACTATTTATTTTGTCTTCATTTTGAAGAGTTTTCTGAAGGAGGTTTATAAGTCAATCTCTCACCCCGTTTTAATTTTAGCACAAAGCTAATAACTTCTGCTACCGCTTGATATTGTTCTGGCGGAACTTCATCATCTATATCAACGCTGGCATATAAGATACGAGCAAGCGGCGGGTTTTCTAAAATGGGTACATCATTTTCTTCAGCAATTTCTCTTATTTTCAAAGCAAGGTTATCCACTCCCTTTGCCACAAGTTTTGGCACTTGCATTTCGCCATGTTCATAGCTTATCGCAACAGCATAATGGGTCGGGTTCGTAATAACAACATCAGCATCAGGAACCGCCGCCATCATACGGCTGCGAGATCTTTCCATTCTAATTTGGCGCAAACGCCCTTTAACATGAGGATCACCATCGTTTTGTTTCATTTCATCTTTTATTTCCTGCTTGCTCATTTTCATTTTTTTCATGAACTGCATTTTTTGAAACATAAAATCTAGCCCCGCAACAAAAGCCATAATCGCAATAACGCCGCCAATAATACGTAATGTTAAGATATAAACAAGATCAAGAACTTCCGTTATATCCAGCATCATTATTGTCTCTAAACGGTTTTTTTCTGGCCAGACAATGAAAACAACCAAGCCCCCCACAATGATAAGCTTCGCAATTGATTTTAAAAGTTCAACAAAATTTTGCATTGAAAATAATCTTTTAAAGCCCGCTAAAGGAGAGATTTTGCTTAATTTTGGTTTGATTTTTTCCGTGGTCAGAATGGGTTTATGCTGTATCATTGTTCCTGCTAAAGCACCGATAACAAGAAAAAGCATCGGCAAGACTAAAATCCCCCCAACCACTGACATGACTTCTGCCGTATAGATTTTTAAAGCAGGCCCATCTACTTCTATTGAATGGGAATTCTCAATAGAAGACCTTAAAATATTTTTTATATCAGTGGATACTGCCTTTGAAGAAATTAAAATAGTAAGGGCGATGGCAACCAAAATAAACCATGTTTTAAGTTCAGTACTTTTCGCCACATCTCCTTTTTTAAAGGCATCTTCTAGCTTTTTGTCCGTTGGCTCTTCGGTTTTTTGGGATTCATCTGTGTTATCTGCCATATTACACCATGAAGCTCCCTATTGTTTTTTCCATATAATCCGCAAACCATATCATCGCCGATGATATTACCATCGCCATAATAACCAATCCCATTACAATATTAAGCGGCATAGCAACGAAGAAAACTTGAAGCTGAGGCATAAGCCTTGCCAAAATGCCAAGTCCAATATTAAAAATAAGGGCATAAACAATAAAAGGGCTCGCAATTTGAACCCCTAATAGAAAAGAGCTTGCTACATTGCGTGCCATTAAAGCGGCAAAATCATCAATATTCAAGCCTTGCCCCACGGGGAATAAACTATATGAATCAAGCATAGCTTCAATCATAAGATGATGTAAATTCATCGCAAAAATGAGTACGGTCCCAATAAGCGTTAAAAAAGTTGCCATCAAGGCAGATTGAGCCCCTTGAACAGGATCAAATGCCTGCGCCGCAGCAAGTCCCGTTTGCATCGCAATAATCGCCCCTGCCGTATGAAGCGCGCTCATGACAATTTTAATCGTAAGACCAATCAGAGAGCCAACAAGAACTTCGGTAATAATCAAAATTCCTAGCATATAAGGAGAGGCAGGAATAGAAGGAAGAGAGGATCTAACAAGAGTAAAAATAATAAGGCTAATCGATAGGGCAAGCATGAGGCGCACCCGAGCAGGAACGGCACTTTCACCAAGCCCAGGAAGCATCATTATCATTGCCCCCAAACGGGTAAAAACAATAAAAAAAGCAAAAACTTCTTCAGGAAGATGTCCTGAAATATCAAGCAAGACCTGCGATCCTTTCAGCAATGCGCTGCATTAAGCCCCCAAGACTTTCCCCCATGAAAGGAAGAAACGCAAATAGAGCCAGAAAAATTGCAATAATTTTCGGCACAAAGGTTAAAGTCATTTCTTGGATTTGAGTTAAAGCTTGGAAAAGAGCGATCAGCAGCCCAACGCTAAGAGCAATGAACATAACAGGAGCCGCTGTCTTAATCATCACCCATATGGCATCATAGGCAACATCAAGAACTTCAGCACCCGTCATTTTTTTTCCTTCATTCTTTAATTATAGATTAAAACTATTTTAAATTTAGAGCAAAACTATTTTAAATACCTACATGGACAAAATACCTACATGGGCAAAATACTTACATGGGCATTTTTATAATATCTTGATAGGCAATAATAACCTTATCTCGCACTGCAACGACTGTATCAAGTACCATTTCAGCATTCTGCACCGTCGTTACCACATCAACAAGGTCTGCTTTGTTATTAAGCTGATCCACCGTCACCTTTGCAGAAGCGTCCATTGCCTTCGAAGTATCACCCAGAGCCGAAGAGACCAGATTATCAAAAGCTAGTCCCCCTGACTTATCCGCCCCGCCCAAAGAAAAGCTATCATCGCCGCCTTTTGTAATGTTGCCACTATTTTTAAGTGCATTACCATAAGCATTTACCGCATCTAATGTTTTGATACTCATCTTTAACCTTTCTTAAATTAGCGTAATAAATCAATCGTCCGCATGGTCATATTTTTACTAACATCCACCGCATTTAAATTTGCTTCATAAGAACGCTGTGCTTGTTTCATATCCATGGCTTCAATAAGTCCATTTACATTCGGTTTTTTAACATAACCATTTTCATCCGCACCAGGATGTCCAGGATCAAAACTTAACCCAAAATCAGATTTATCTACAGTAACCTTTTTAACTCTAACCCGCTTTACGCCAACAGAATCATCAATCATATTGGCAAAAGTTACAATTTTTCGGCGGTATGGATCTTCGCCTGGCTTAGTTGCATTTGAATTTGCATTTGCTATATTTTCTGAAATAATGCGCATCCGAAAGCTTTGCGCTTTCATTCCTGCTGCAGAAATTTTCATTGACTGTGAAAGATCCATTTTCTTAAACTTTCTAAAATTTATACCATATGATCATTTTATTAAAAAAACTAACCCCGTTTACCAATTGCAATTTTCATCATACCCACGTGCTTTTTATAAAGATTAACAGCCATGGTATAATCCATTTGAGTATTTGCCATTTTAATAAGTTCATCTTCTAAATTAACAGAGTTTCCATTTAAAGAAGTTTCTGTAATTTTCGCTTCTTGCACCGCAAGAGAAGATGTATTATTTCCGCCGCCCTGCGCCATATGCCCCGCGTGGTTTGTCTCTAATTTCACAGAACGAGCAGCAGAGAGCGCACCAGAAGTTCCTGCATTAAATGCAGAATAATTATTTTGGTTCAAATGCGCCGTAAAACTGATTTTCTTCAGGTCTTTCGGATGGTAGCCTGGAGTGTCGGCGTTGGCAATATTCTGCGCCAGGACCTTTTGCCTTTCATTAAGCCATTTCATCTTCTGACCAAATGAGCTAAATAGAGGGATTTTCTCTAAGTCCATATGCTTTTACCTAAATAAAGCGTTTCTATTAAAAATATTATACATAAAAAACACTTTAATTAAAATTTATTTTTCTACAATCATCTCTAAAATTAACGATTATAACGATTGCTATTGTCCAATAAAAAATTTAACATTTTATTAATAATATTATTATGAATTTTTTTTCGAATTTGAATTCTAGATCATGTGATTCTCATAATCACATGTCAAGTCATGTGACAAGATATCTTTTTGATAATACATAGA
>JADGEY010000126.1 GCA_016744185.1 Emcibacteraceae bacterium
CTCATCACCCTAATTCACATTCAGTGGCTTGAATTCAATTTCAGTGGACCACTTACTCAATTGCTATGCAATACAATACTTGTTGTTTTATAATGTTCAACCAAATGTTTTTTTTATCTATTTTGTTATTTTTATATTTTTAACCATTCCTTAGAAGTGCTAGGGTAAATTAATCAACAATTACGCTTGTATAGAGCTTAAAAACTTAGTACATAGGTGATGAAATGGGTGGAGTTAATCATGTTTTTAATTCCTTATGATGATGTGCTGGCTTAAGGCATCTATGAAAATATTACAGGTGAAGAACATTGAGTTTTGAAATGAATAAAGCCTTTTTGGCGATCTTAATTGCAGTTTTATATTTTATCCTTTCAGGGATGTTTACAGATTCTGTTTTCGAGGAACAAAAAATAACTTCTAATAGTTACCCTATCGAAGTTGCCAGCGCAAAAGCAGTGGGAACAGGTGAAAAATCTGTGGTCTCTAAAGCACCTTCAATGGCAGAACTTTTACAAACGGCCGATCTTGCCGCAGGCAAAAAAGCGTTTAAAGTTTGCAAAACATGTCATACAACAGAAAAAGGCGGAAAAACAGTTACAGGGCCCAATTTATGGAATATTCTGGGACGTAAGAAAGCAGCCGTTGCAGGTTTTTCTTATTCTTCTGCCATGGCAGAAAAAGGCGGAAACTGGGCATATGATGACCTTTACCAATTCCTTGAAAAGCCAAAAGATTTCATTAAGAAAACAAAAATGATTTTTGCAGGCGTTAAGAAAAAGAAGAAGAGAGCTAATTTAATCGCTTATCTTCGTTCTTTATCTGATAGTCCTGCCGCTCTTCCTGCTGTAGAAGCTGCACCAGAGACAGAAAATAAAGATTAAGTTTTCTGCCATAGAGTTTCTAAAAGCCGCTTTGTTAAACAGAGCGGCTTTTTTATTGGTTTTAGATATTTAATCGCTTTAGATAATGGTCGTTATCTCCTCAAAAGGTTTTTTCCATTTGGCGTGCCTCGGCACAGTTGCACGTTTGTCAGGATGTCCGACAACAAGAATCATTTCAGGTCTTTCATTAGCAGGACGCTTGCACAGGGGATTTAAAAAATTCATCGGATTTGGGGTATGGGCAAGGGTTGATAGCCCCGCATTATGAAGCGCGGTAATCAGAAAGCCCGTAGCAATCCCCACCGATTCGCCGGCATAGTAATTTTTATATTTTTGTCCCTCTGCATTAAAGCCGTATGTTTGCCTAAAAATAACAATAAGCCATGGGGCGGTCTCTAGGAAAGGTTTTTGATCGTTCGTTCCGATAGGCTCTAATGCATTAAGCCATTCATCACCGCCCCGCCCTTTATAGAATATTTTTTCTTCCTCTTCCGCAGCAGTGCGAATGCGCTTTTTAGCATCAGGACACTGGACAAGCGCAAAATGCCAAGGTTGATGATTTGCACCGCTTGGGGCAAGGGCAGCAGCTTTAATGCAGTTTTCTATAATTCCCCTCGGAACAGGACGGTTTGAGTAATCACGTACGCTATGACGTTTTTTCATTAAGGTGAGAAATTCTTCTGTACGATTTGCCATCTCACCGTCTTTTAAGTTCTGCAGATGAGGAAGCTTAAGAGCAACATAATCGCCGCCCACGGGCATGGTAGAGCCTGCATTTTTATCGTCATTCGTCATTGGTTTTTTTCCCTTAAAAAATAGAATTATCTGCGTCCCTTATTTCGTATTTTAAATTATAATCCGCCCATGCAGAGATATTTAATTTCTTGGTAATCATCCATGCCGTATTTTGATCCTTCACGCCCATTGCCAGATTCTTTTATGCCGCCAAAGGGTGCCGCTTCCGAAGAAATAATGCCTTCATTGATACCGACCATGCCATATTCAAGAGCCTCAGAAACGCGCCAAACCCTGCCGATGTCACGGCTGTAAAAATAGGCAGCAAGACCGTATGGCGTATCATTGGCAAGCTTGATGACTTCTTCTTCTGTACTAAATTTATAAAGCGGCGCGACGGGGCCAAAAATTTCTTCTGAAAAACACATCATATCTTTTGAAACATTGGTTAATATAGTCGGCGCATAAAAATTTTCACCCAAAGAATGTTTTTTCCCGCCGCTTAATATTTTTGCGCCTTTGTTCGTTGCGTCTGCAACAATATTCTCAATTTTCGTTACGGCAGATGCGTTGATAAGAGGACCAATAGTAACGCTAGGCTGATCAAAAGATCCTATTTTCAAACCTTCGGCGGCTTCTTTTAATTTTTGGGCAAATTCATCATAGAGTCCTTCTTGAACAAAAATTCTATTTGCACAAACGCAGGTCTGCCCCGCATTTCTGTATTTAGCGACAATAGTCCCCTGTATAGCAGCGTCAATATCTGCATCATCAAAGACAATGAACGGAGCATTCCCGCCCAGCTCCATGGAAAGTTTTTTTACGGTTCCTGCCGATTGTCTCATTAATATTTTTCCAACAGGGGTTGAGCCTGTAAAAGATAATTTCCGAACAATAGGGCTAGCGCAGAGTATTTCACCAATCTCCACAGATTGCACGGTCACGGTAATGTTAAGAACAGCTTTCGGAATGCCCGCTTCCTGTGCAAGCACGGCAAGGGCAAGCGCGCTAAGCGGTGTCTCTTCGCTTGGCTTAACAATAATCGTACAGCCCGCAGCAAGAGCAGGGGCAATTTTACGGGTAATCATTGCATTTGGAAAGTTCCATGGGGTTATCGCTGCGGTTACGCCAATGGGCTGCTTGAGGGTCAGAATTCTTTTATCGGGAGAGGCGGCAGGAATAATATCGCCGTATACACGCTTTGCCTCTTCTGCAAACCATTCAATATAAGAAGCGCCATAAAGAATTTCCCCTTTCGCTTCGCTCAGAGGTTTTCCCTGTTCCATGCTTAAAATAAGAGCCAGATCATCTTGGTTTTTCAAGATCAGATCATACCATTTTCTTAAATAATTGCTCCGCTGCTTTGCAGGCAGTTTGCTCCAACTTTTAAAAGCTTCCGCTGCGGCAGATATTGCATTATGGACATCGGCAGCGCCTGCGCTCTGAACCGAAGATATAACCTGTCCTGTGGCAGGGTTCATCACATCAAAAACCTGCGCCGTTTTATCATCATTCCACTGTCCATTAATGAATGAGCTGCTTTGCAGTAAGCTTTTATTTTTTAATTTATCCATGATGTTCTCTTCGTAAATATTGTTGTGGTGGAGGCTTGCTTTTAAGATATAGGATTTTTTAACGATAGGAAATTAAAATTGACAATTATTCTTTTTCTCTTCATTTTAAAGGGCTGAAATTAGAATAGAAAAGATAAATGTCCCATATTGAAATTGAACGTAAATTTTTAATCGCCAAGCTTCCAGATAATCCTGCTTTAAAGAAAATTAAAATCAGGCAGGGCTATGTGGCACGAGAGGGCGGCAATAGCGTTCGGATAAGAGAGAAATCAGGTCTTTATATATTAAGCATAAAAGCCCCCGCAGAAGGGGAAATTTCCCGTCATGAGCTTGAATATGAAATCGGCAAAGAAGAAGGGGAAATTCTATTTTCTCTCGCACAAGGCGGTCTGATTGAGAAGGTTCGAGAAATCCATGAATATGAAGGGCATATTTGGGAAGTAGATATTTTTGAAGGCGCTAACCAAGGGCTTATCACGGCGGAAGTTGAGCTTAAATCAGAAGATGAAAAAATTATTTTTCCCGAATGGATAGGGCCCGAAGTAAGCCATCTTCGCAAGTTTTATAATTCATATCTAAGCCAGAACCCGTTTCAAACATGGGGCGTAACATATGATGCTTTGCGGGGCCGGCTCTCTTCTTCGTAAGCGATCGGCTCTCTTAGAATTTAACAACGAGTATATTATAAGCGGCAAGAATTTGTTGGAATTTTACATCTGCATCTAAATCATCATGATTGGTGTCGGGGTGGTATTTTTTGGCGAGTTTTCTATAGGCGGATTTAATTTCTGCACTTGTGGCATCTTCCTCAAGCTCTAAAATTTCAAGCGCATCGGCACGTCTTTCATCACTGCCATAGGTGCTTGCGCCGCCTTCATATGCGCTAGAGCTACTGTATCCTGCGCTGGCACGAGCGTCCTCTTTTGCCCGTTTTAAGGCTTCTGCTTTATTCATACCCGCAAAATAATTCCATTTGGCATTATAGGCGGCAATATGTTTTTGGCAAAAATACCATTTTTCAGGAGAATCAGGAGATTTTGGCGCAGGGAAGTCGCCTTTTTCATCACAGCCATCAAAATTACAAAGCCGAACCGCTATAGCCGCATTTTCCCCGCCATATTCCCCCCATTTAGGAAACCCCCATGCTTTCGCTTTTGGTCCAAACTTTGACATTGAATCACCTTATAATTAAACTTAAGGAGAGAATTATACAGTGGATTCGTTTAGATGCAGTAAAAATTTTAAAGGGAAGGGGAAAATTATGCTGTTATTGAATAAATAAATCCATTTATTCTGACACATTGTTTTCTTAGGGCTTGAGAGAAGGCTGTGTTATAGTGTGAATAAGAGAAAAGGTATATGTTAGAAATAAAATGGGGCTGTACCAGATAACGCATAAAAGGTGTTATAATGGTATCCATGAGAAAGAGCAGATTAAGCAAGTTTAAACA
>JADGEY010000127.1 GCA_016744185.1 Emcibacteraceae bacterium
CTTTATAATAGATTTATGATAGTCAAACCTGTTTGATATGTATATTTTAACGACTAATTATTTTGTTTATCAAAAAACCTCTTTTTTAATAAACAAAATTTTTAGCCCATAAGCATCATTTAATTCTAAAAATAATATTAGGGTTCATGATGGCGTTGGGGTCTAGGGCTTTTTTTATGTGGCGCATTAGGTTTATTTGGAGGGGGGATTTATAGCGTTCTAGTTCTTCTATCTTCATTCTGCCTATGCCGTGTTCTGCGCTGATGCTGCCGCCAAGCTCGGCGGTAATATCATGGGTGATTTTATTGAGCCTTTCCCACTGATTTAGAAACTCAGCTTTATCTGCTCCTATGGGCTGGGAGAGGTTAAAATGTAAATTGCCGTCGCCAATATGACCAAAGGGGACGGGACGCAGACCAGAAGTTTCAGCGCATGTAGCAGCGGTGGCTTTTTCTAAAAATTCGGGTATTTTTGAGATGGGGACAGAAATATCATGCTTAATGCTGCCGCCTTCAAATTTTTGGGCTTCTGAAAGATTTTCTCTTAATTTCCAGATTTCATCTGTTTCTTTTTGGTTCTTAGGCAGCACGCCGTCTATGATAAGGTCTTTTTCAAACCCTTCTGTAACCATAAGCCCCATCAGGCGGGGTAGGTCTAAGACGGTTTCGTCCAAAGAGCTGGCGCATTCTATGAGGATATACCAGTCATATTTATCACCCATGGGGTCACGTCCGCCCATGTGATCTATGACAAATTCAAGCCCTATGCGGGGCATTATTTCAAAAGCGATCAGAGTATCGCCCGACATTTTTTGCGCTAGGGAGAAAAGTTCCACCGCTTTTTGGGGGGTTTCTACGGCAACAAAGGCGGTTTCTTTTTGGCGGTGAGCAGGGTATAATTTTAGGGTTGCGGCGGTGATAATGCCGAGCGTTCCTTCCGATCCCATGAAAAGTGCTTTTAGATTATAGCCTGTATTATCTTTTCGAAGTCCGCCGAGATCATCAATGATATCACCGTTCGCCAGAACCATTTGCAGCCCTAGAACTTGATCTCTCATCGATCCATAGCGCAGCACGTTAACGCCCCCTGCATTGGTCGCAATATTACCGCCAATCTGACAGCTTCCTTCTGCGGCAAGGCTAACGGGGAATAATTGTTCATTCTTTTCTGCGATTTGCTGAAGATTGGCTAGGATCATGCCTGCGCCGACTGTAATGGTAGAATTACTGCGGTCATGAGAAACAATTTTATTCATACGTTTTAGATTTAAGATAATTTGGCTATTATCACCTGTTGGAATGCCGCCGCCGACAAGCCCTGTATTGCCGCCTTGCGGGACGATTTCTATCTGGTTCTCGTTGCAGAATTTTAGAATGTTTGAGACTTCCTTGGCGGTTTTGGGCAGTAATATGAGAGGGGAAGTTCCTCGGTATTTATCTCTCTGTTCTGTTACAAAAACCTGCATGTCTTCTGGCGTGCTAATCCAGCCTTTATTATCTGTAAATGATTTTAATGTTTCAATATGAGGGGGGGAGACTGTCATCTGTTAAGAGCCTGTTTCTTTATAATTTTTTCATGGCTTTTTTCTTTTGGTGCAGCGGCACGCTCTAATCTATCATTAATCGCAATACCCACGCCTGCCATTGGGATCGGGCTGACGGCGATTGCAGCTGCGCCGATCTGGTCTAGCTCTCTTATCATTGAAAATAAATTTGCGGCGGCTTCATGTAGGTCGCCGTCAGGGCTTAAATTACGAAAGTCCTGCGCTCCAGAAGGGCAGTTCTTACCAAACCCGAGCATTGCTTCATCTTCATTTACATCAGCCGCATCAAGGCGGATTTTTGTATTGGGCGCATAATGGCTTTTCATAAGCCCCGGTGAGATCAATAAAGGGGAAATCTCTATAGGAGAATATTTCTCGCTTTTAATATATAATGGATGGTTTGTTACTTTTTTAATATCTTCAACCGTAATGCTGCCTGGGCGCAGGATTTTAATATCGTTTTTTGTGACTTGTATAATCGTGGATTCAACGCCTTGCGTGCAGCTTCCGCCTTCTAAAATCATTTCAAGATCACCAAAATCAGATCCAAATTCATGCGCTACATGCTGCGCTGTTGTCGGGCTTACCCCGCCTGATAGATTTGCGCTTGGTGCAGCAATAGCTCCCCCGAATAATTTTAGTAATTTTCGAGCAATAGCATTGCGGGGTATGCGGATGGCAATCGTATCTCCCCCCGCGGTGACGAGAGAAGATATACCAGAATTTTTTTTTATGGGAAGAACCATAGTGAAAGGCCCTGGCCAAAAAGCGTTCCCTAACCTGCGTGATATACCGTCAAGGTAAGCATATTTTTCGACTTCATCTATATCATGAAGGTGAATAATGAGAGGATTAAAGGATGGTCTTTTTTTAGCAGTAAATATTTTAGCCACAGCCTCTTCATTCATCGCATCTGCGCCAATCCCATAAACGGTTTCCGTTGGGAAAGAAACAAGCCCCCCGTGGGATATGGTGCGGCTTGCATGGTTACAATTTATAGCATTGGACTCAAAGATGCGGTTTTCAGGTGTCATGTGGTTTTTCTATTAAAGTTTCATCATAAAAAGTGATTATGAACTTGTGAAATTTATCATTCTCCTATAAAATCAAACGGTTGTTTTAATTCATTAAGTTTTATAAATTTCTTATATTTGATGATACCGCAAAAAATAAAAATATGAAATAATCTTATTATAAAACTTAGATACTTATAATTTTGGAAGAGTTCTATGGCAGAATATAATGCACCGTTAGAGGAAATGAAATTTACTTTATTTGATGTTATCGGAATGGATGAAGTGTTGTTATTAGATCATTATAGGGATGCCTCAAAAGATATTGTTGATGCGATTATGGAAGAGGGCAGTAAATTTACCCATGAGATACTCTCCCCTTTAAATAGGGTCGGTGATATTGAGGGGACTGTATTTAAAAATAAATCGGTAACCATGCCAAAAGGCTTTAAAGAAGCCTACGCACAATATGTGGAAAATGGCTGGAATAGTGTGACTAGTTCGCCTGAATATGGGGGGATGGGGCTGCCTGTTATGCTTGGGGTTTGTTTGATGGAAATGGTCGATAGTGCAAATATGGCTTATAGTCTTTGCCCTATTTTATCTTGCGGCGCTGTGGATGCTATCGAAGCACATGGAACGTTAGATCAAAAAAGCACCTATATGGAAAAACTTGTTTCTGGGCAGTGGGCAGGGACGATGAATCTTACAGAATCTCAAGCGGGATCAGATGTAGGAGCATTAACCACAAAGGCTGAGCTGCAAAAAGATGGCACATACCGCATTAAGGGACAGAAAATTTTCATCACATATGGTGATCATGATATGTCGGAGAATATCATCCATCTTGTACTTGCAAGGCTGCCAGATGCCCCCAGCGGCACAAGAGGTATCAGTCTTTTTATTGTGCCGAAATTTTTAATTAATGAAGATGGGTCTCTAGGCAAAAGAAATGATGCCTATCCCGTATCTGTTGAACATAAAATGGGCATTATGGCAAGCCCGACCTGTGTGATGGTTTTTGGTGACGCGGATGATTGTACGGGGTATTTGCTTCATGAAGAAGGACGGGGTATGCAGGCTATGTTTACTTTCATGAATAATGCTCGGCTTAATATTGGCGTGCAGGGCGTTGCTTGTGCGCAGAGAGCCTATCAGATGGCAGATGAATATGCGCATGAGCGCGTTCAAGGTAGGGCGATTGGCTATGAAGGACAAGAAAAGCACACTATTAGTGAACATGCGGACGTGCGCCGTATGCTGCTGACGATGAAATCACAGACGCAGGCTGCACGCTCTATTGCTTATTTAACTGCAAAATATATTGATCTTGCCCGCCATCACCCTGATGCAAAAAGCAGGGAAGATTATAAAGCTCTTGCTGATTTATTAACGCCAATGGCAAAGGGCTATACTACAGATATAGGAACGGAGGTCGCCTCGCTTGCTATGCAAGTATTTGGCGGGGCGGGCTACATTGAAGAAACAGGAATTGCTCAAATTTACCGTGATTCAAGAATCAACCAAATTTATGAGGGAACAAACGGCATTCAGGCGATGGATTTGGCAGGGCGAAAAATTTCACTTCGGGGCGGTAAAGACTGGAAATACCTGCTTGGTGAAATGAAAGAATTTTGTGATGACTTGCCAGATAAGGGTGATTTCTCTTTGATGAAAAGACAATTTTCAAAAATAATAGAAACAACTATGAGTTGTTCTGTTTGGGCATATGAAAATCAAACAGAAAATTTAAGGTCTGTGATGGCAGGGTCGGTTGCTTATTTAAGGCTCTTTAGTACATCTGTGGGGGCATATCTTCTTATCAAGGGAGCGAAGGCGGCGGATAAAAAGCTTAAGAAAGACCATGGGAATAATATTTTTTACAAGGAGCAAATTGATATTGCTTATTTTTATGCGCAACAAATTATCCCTCAGGTTTTAGGATTCGAAGAAATAATTAAAGCGGGTGATGATGCTTTATATCGAGATGTATAATCTATAATGTGATAGAATTTGTAAAAAAGCAGGGCAGAATCATTAATTGTTAACGTTTCTTTAGGTTAAGGTGACGATTTTAGTATCTTC
>JADGEY010000128.1 GCA_016744185.1 Emcibacteraceae bacterium
AACGCCTAAAAGCCGCAATGGACAACAGTTTTAGAGAAAAATTACTAAAATGTTAACAATTAATGATTTTGCCCTGCCGTGCGCCGCATTGGCTACCGTGACCCTGAAACGGGTAAGCATTATGTTTTTATAACCAACCATTTTGCATGGGATGCAAAGGGTGGCGCAGAAATCTATAAACAACGCTGGCAAGTGGAACTTTTCTTTAAATGGGTCAAGCAAAATCTCAAGATCAAGAGCTTTTTAGGCAATAATGACAATGCTGTGATGACTCAAGTGATGGCCGCATTATGCATTTATTTAATTTTATCCTTCATTAAATTCATGAGCCGAATAAAGATCAGCCTATGCCAAATCATTCGCCTTATTCACCTCAATTTATTCGCCAAAAGAGACCTAATGGAACTTCTAAAACCTCCAGAGACCCAGCCAAAACAAACAACGCAGGGGAGGTTATTATGAATACTCAGAATAAGTGGGGCAACAATGGATCAGAGTTGAATGATTTTTGTATGTTGAGCTGCTATAGTATGTTAGACATTAACAAAACGAGGTAGTTTTAGGCAAGGTTGAAAAGGTTAATGCTAGCGGGTGTCCCTCATCATATTATTCAACGAGGAAATAATCGTCAGGATATTTTCTTTTCTGATGCTGATTACGGTCTTTATTTAGATAAATTAGAACATTATGCTCAAGAATATGGGGTAGAACTCCATAGTTATGTTTTGATGACAAACCATATTCATCTTCTCTGTACGCCTTCAACAGATTATGGGCTTAGCAAGTTATTTCAATCTTTGGGGCGGTTTTATGTTTCTTATATTAATCGTACTTATAAAAGAACAGGGGGGGCTTTGGGAGGGGCGGTTTAAACCTACTTTAGTAGATCAAGAAAGAAACAAAAAAATATTTCTCAAAACAGGGGCAAAGACAAAGAAAAAAACCGATGCTTTTAAATACTTGCTATAATTGGTCTTCTGACGGAGACTATATAAAAGAAAATAAGCCTGAATTTTATACAGGGCAATAGGTTGTTTTTATCTTTGGAGGAAATCAATCCACTTTGATGCCTCATTGTTCTCTTAAATGCTTTCGGGAGAGGTGATCGTTACGATAAATTTAGCTTTGTTATATTTTTTTCTCAGAAATTTGATTTAGATCAAAATATTAAAACTTCATAATATTATTATTAACAGTAAGAACAATTAATAATTAATAATAGGATAATATTATGAAATTTGTACGTTATGGAATTCTTCCCGTTATCTCAGGCTTGTTGTATCCTTTAGCTGCGCAGGCCGATGATTCTTCAAAAATTGAGGAAATAATTGTTAAGGGAAAAATCTCTACCGCCATGCCGTCCTTGCCAGATTTAAATAAAAAATTATCAAAAGTTGCAGGGGGAACAAATTTGATTGATTTAAATAGGCTTTCAAATTCAACAGCAACTTTGAATGATGTGATAGGCAAAGAGCCTGGCATTATTATGCAGGAATTTTTTGGTGGAAATGATCACCCGCGCCTTAATATTAGAGGGTCTGGCATTCAAGAAAACCCTGCGAACAGAGGCGTTAACTTGCTATATGATGGATTGCTGGTTAATCAGGCGGATGGATCATTCATTATTGGGCTTCTTGCACCAGAACAAACAAGATTTATGACGGTTTATAGGGGCGAAAATGCGCTGCAATACGGCGGAACCAGCCTCGGCGGTGCGATTAACCTGATTTCCCGAACAGGCCGCAATAGTGATAATTTTATACGGCTTCAAGCGGGCTCGCATAAATTTTACAATGGTAGTTTCGGTATTGGCGATAAATTTAAAAAATGGGATTATTTTATCGGTGCGGGCTATTCAAGAAGCGATGGATACCGTAAAAATAGCAAAGGGGAACGTTTCAACGTCGCCGGTAATTTTGGTTTTGAAGGGGCAGAAAACATAAGCAATAGAACCTTCGTGCATTATGTACATAATGATTTTGCCATTCCTTGTCCCTTGCATAAACAAACTGCATTAGATCATCCAGAGGCGGTGATTGGTGAAGGTTTCTCGAATTTTCCACAGCCGGCAGCTTTGCCGATGCCTGCGGTGATGCATCCCCGTTTTGGCTGGAAAGCAAGAGGGGGCTGGGACGGTGTTCTTAATGTGATGAAGCGTAAAGCGCACCGCACAACAGAACAATTTCGTCTTGCCAATAAAACCCATATTGAAACAGAAAACATGAATCATGATTTAGGGGTTTCATATATCTGGACAGATGATACATTTACTAATCCACTGTCTCATACGGTGGTAGATTCAGGTACTTTAGCCGTAAATTACGCTTTAAATGCTCAGGCTCAATTTTTAACATCAGAGGATCATATCTCGTTTAATGCTGCTTTTAATACGGGAAATATGCCAACGGAATTTTGGGTTAATAATCTATTAGATGGCACGAAACTTTATAAATATGCAGATTTTGAGATGTCCGCAAATAATGTGGTTCTGAGCCTAGAATATAGCGGTAAAGTGACGCAGGAGATCGAAGTGGTCACCGCCCTTCAATGGCTGAAAAGCAAACGTAATCTTTCGGGGATTGCTTCCACGCCTCCTTCTCCAGGGCATTTTGATAAGGTGAAACTTAACCTAGCGCAAGATTTGACATTCGATGAATGGAACCCCAAAATTGGTGTGATTTATCATGCATCGGACATGGTGCGTTTTTACAGTAATTTTAGCCGCAGTACTGAAGCGCCAACATTTAATCATTTGGTCTCACGCACGGTTGGTCCGTTGATTATGCCAGGTGCAGTAGTTGCTCCGCCTGCTGTGCCGCCCTTTGCCGATGTTGAAAATAGCTCTGGCGCAATTCTTAAAAATCTTAAAATGCAAACAGCATGGACTTTTGAAATTGGAACTCAGGGTGATTTAGAAGATGTTTCTTGGCAGGCATCTTATTATTATTCGAAAGTGAAAAATGAACTAATTACATTGGTGAAAGACTTTGCCGTTAATGCAGAAACGCTGAATTATGCGGATGATACTATTCACCAAGGCATTGAATTTGGGCTGGATTACGGATTTCTTAATAATATTGCCAGTCAGGATGATAGGTTATCGGTCAAAATCATTTATAATTATAGCCGCTTTACTTTTGATGGTGGGATTTATGCGGGTAAGAAAATTGCAGGCATTCCAGAGCATGTGATTTTTGCGGAATTAAATTACAATTACAATGATCAGTTTATTTTTGCCCCAAATATTAAATGGCAACCGAATGATAATTATGTAGATCATTCGAATACTCAAGTGCAAGATAGCCATTTTCTTTTGGGGTTAAAACTTTCTTATAAAATGGAAGATCAGCTTAATTTCTATGCAGATTTTAAAAATATAACAGGCAAAATATATCAATCATCTTATATGATCAGAGGTGTTTCTGCCGTTAATCAGCCAACATTTTTACCTGCGGATGGATTTAATTTTTCCGTTGGTATGTCTTATGCTTGGTAAGGAATTAAACAATGAAAAATCTATATAAATTAAGGGACTGCCCTAGATAACTGATAAAGGTTATCATGATGAAGATGAGAAAGAGTAGATTAAGCCAGAAGAAGCAAAGCCGCTTGAGAGAAATAATTTTCGTAGCAACGGAAGATGAGGCCGCTTTTTCTGGTGAGATTGAGATTGAGATTGATGAGAGTTATTCTGACTGCAGGCGTGGTTATAACGTACAGGATGTATCAGAGTTCAAACATTACCGGATCAACTATTCAAAGTTATTTGCAAATAAGCGCAATTATATCAATGGAATTGAAAGTTTTTGGAACCAAGCGAAAAGGCATATGCGCAAATTTAATGGTATTCTTGCCAAGTATTTTCCGTTAGGGTTCGCAGGCGTGTGAGTGGCGACTTAATAACCCAGAGCTAAAATCTCAATTAAAACATTTAAAGCAATGGGTTAAGAAATATATGGGTTGATTATCTAGGGCAGTCCCTAGAATTATTCTTTATGCTAGGATGTGCGGTTGCAGCTCACTAGCGATGACATATACTTTGTACCAAGCTTAGAAGAAGGTTGCAGAAGAATTAATAAGTTATTTGGGATCAATGATATAAAAGGTGAATGGTGGGCGACACAAGAGTTGAGCTTGTGATCTCTTCGAGGTCAACGAAGCGCTCTACCCCTGAGCTAATCGCCCACTTGAATTATGTGAGTACCCATTCTGTGAGAGGGTTTGTACTCTATTTTTTCAAAAAAAAAGCCCTTAATATGTAAAATCATTGCATTTAAGACCGGTTAGAATTATATCTGACTTCAAGGCTTAAGATGCCTGCCGCTCGCGGTCAATTGGCTCTGGTGAAATCTTTGAAATTAAATCTATTTATCCTCTTTGGACAATAGTGGTAATGCGGGCTCTACTCTTTAAATATCAAGTCCATTTATGGAGAATAAAATGACAAAGACATCTCTTTGCCTCACAATGAATAATGTGAAGCAACAAGCCAAGACCCTTAGAAACTTTTTAGCGGGCAATAATATAGAAATCAGCCATTCCCTATCTTTAGAAGCCCTTGCCAAACAGCACGGCCTAAAAGATTGGAATATCCTGTCAAAGTTCTTAAAAACAAATTCTACAAGTGAGTTCCCAG
>JADGEY010000129.1 GCA_016744185.1 Emcibacteraceae bacterium
TGATGGGCTTCATAGGCGTTTAAATCCATTGCAAAGCACCTTAAAAGATGCCTGAATTTACCCTCCGAAATATGAGAACGGTTATAATACTTATTTTTGTTTGTATTCATAATGACTTAAACTAACATATTGTTGTCTAAAGTTCACCAGACCCTTATTTATTTTGTGCCGCTGCTTCAACCCGTTTTGCTTGGGATAATAATCTTGTTATGCTACCGTGCAAGTTTTTATTTGTTGCTAAAATTTCACCTGTGGCAAGCATAGCATCCTTGCCGCTGTAAGTTGTAACCTCACCGCCAGCTTCGCTAACCATTAATATTCCTGCCGCCATATCCCACTGGGCAAGGTCTGTTTCAAAAAAACCATCAAAACGTCCTTGGGCAACATAGCATAAATCAAGAGCCGCTGAGCCAAAGCGCCTGACCCCCGCAACTTCTGGCATAACTGTCATAAGGTTATGAAGAAAAGGTCTATGGTTTGGGCGAGCTTTATGAGGAATGCCTGTAGCAAGAACAGAATTTTCTAAGTTTTTACGACCAGATACGACTAATTTTGTATCATTTAAAAATGCTCCACGCCCTTTTTCTGCCCAATATGTATCATCTGTAATAGGATTATAAATAACAGCCGCCGTAAGCTCATTATTCTGCTCCAGAGCAATAGAAATACAAAAATGAGGAATAGCGTGAAGAAAATTTGTTGTGCCATCTAGAGGATCAATAATCCAGCGTGAATTACCATCTGTTGGGGCTATTTCACCGCCTTCTTCGAGAAGAAAGCCAAACTGAGGGCGAGCAAGAAGAAGTTCAGTTTTAATAATCTCTTCTGACTTTAGATCAGCAGCAGACACAAAATCAGCAGGACCTTTACGAGAAACTTGAAGATGTTCAACCTCTTTAAAATCCCGAATAAGAGCGCGCCCGGCTTTAATAGCGGCTTTTTCCATCACATTAATAACAGCAGATTGAAGGGACATTTTATTTTCCTAAAAGTAATAACGTAGAAAGTATTTTTAAAAAGGGGTTATTTTGCACGCTCTGAATATGAATTATCGATCGTATTTACAACAATTTTATCGCCCTGATTAACGAAGGTCGGCACCATCACACGCACACCATTTTCCATAAGAGCAGGTTTATTAGATGATTTTTGGGTTTGACCTTTGAGAGCAGGTTCTGTTTCTTCAATCGTAAGAATAACAGTTGTTGGAAGGTCAATACTTAAGGGTTTTCCTTCGTATGATTCAACTTTAACTGCCATATTTTCTTGAAGATAGGGGGTTTTTTCACCGATAAACTCTTCTGAAATCTCAATTTGGTCATAGGTTGTCACATGCATAAAAACATGCATATCGCCATTTGCATAAAGATAAGTATAATTATCTTGCTCAAGGCGCACTTTTTCAACTTTTTCAGAAGCCCGAAATCTCTCATTCAGTTTACGCCCATCGGTTAAGTTTTTCATTTCAACTTGTAGATAAGCACCGCCTTTACCAGGCTGGGTATGTGACGTTTTTACAGCAACCCAAAGACCGCCTTGATGTTCAAGCACATAACCAGGACGAATCGTATTGCCATCAATTTTCATAATACATACCTTTTAAAAAGAACATTTATAGCCAATGTCAATCCATGGATTAAAGCGTTAGTCTATATTTTGGGCAAACTAACAGTTTGAAAGCTTTGATGCAACAAAAAAGCCGCTCTGCAAAGAAACGGCTTTTTATATATATTTCAAAATTTACCTTAAAATTTTATACGGCTCTTACTTCCTTAAGAAAAGCTTCAATATCTGATTTAATATCCCCTGAAATTGAGCCAACCTCACCTGAGAGAGATAAAACCTGCCCCGCAGCTGATCCTGTATCTTGAGCCCCTTGGCTTACCTGAATAATACTCGAAGATACTTGTTGTGTCCCCATAGCAGCTTCTTGCACATTTGATGATATTTCAACAGTAGCATTACTTTGTTCATCAATAGCCTGAGTAATCGATTCAGCCATATCACTCACTTTAGAAATAACATTTTTAACCGTGTCAATAGCAGTCACGGTTTTATGCGTCATATCCCTCATATTTGCAATTTTATTATCAATTTCTTCTGTCGCTTTTGCAGTTTGCGTTGCAAGATTTTTAACTTCAGAGGCAACAACAGCAAATCCTTTACCAGCCTCTCCTGCTCTAGCAGCTTCTATTGTGGCATTAAGGGCAAGAAGATTTGTTTGATCTGAAATATCTGAAATCATTTTAACAATTTCTCCAATATCTTTAGTTGTTTCTGCAAGAATAGTAACGCTTTCTTGGCTTGCTTCTGTTTCTGACACAGCATTTTCAGATATGGTTTTTGTTTGAATAATTTGACGTTTGATTTCATCAATAGACGCTGAAAGCTCTTCCGCAGCAGAGGCGACGGTTTGCACATTCATTGTTGCTTGTTCCGCTGCTGCGGCGACAGTTGTTGATTGGTCTGTTGCTGTTTCTGCAGTTGATACAAGCGATGTTGCTGTATCTTTCATTGTAAGAGAGGACGTTCCTAATATTTTAAGTGAACTTGCAATTTTTGCATCAAAATTTTGAATAAGAGCATTTACAGATTCTGCTCGTACCTCTCTTTGTTCTGATTCTTTCATTTCAGTTTCGTGATTGGCGGCAGCAAGCTGAGCTTTACGTTCTCGGGCTTCTTTTTCTAGTGCATTTTGTTTCTCTCTTGCTTGTACAGCTTCTTCTTCTAGTCTTTTTTGTTCGATTGAGTTCTGCCTAAAGGTTTCAGCCGCCCTTGCCATGCCTCCAATTTCATCGGAGCGTTTCCGGCCAGGGATTTGAGTATTAAGATCACCATCAGCCAGTGCAAGCATTTGTTTTGTCATATTAGACATTGGCGTAACGATGCTTCGAGATAAAAAATAACCAAGAAAACCAACAATGGCTAGAATAATAAAGCTAACAATAAAAAGCACATTACGCATTTCATGAATAGGCTCATTAAATTCTTCCATTGCCTTTTCTGCGATAACAGCCCACCTTAGCCCTAAAAAATCAATATAGGAATAGGCAGAGACAATCTCTTCACCTTTTCTATTTTTAATAAACTCATACCCATATTTTCCTTTAAGAGCATCATTAACAGAGTGGTTATTTATTTTAGTTGTAAGGATAGATGAGGTCTTTACACCTCTTTCATCCGATCTTAATAAATGATCTTGCCCGACAATGAATGTTTGTCCTGTTTTACCAAGCCCTGCAGTTTGCGTTGCAATTTCATTAATGACACTAATCGGGAGCTGATATACAAGAGCACCAATAACAGTGCCTTCTTTGTTTGAAACGGGCGCTGCCATAAAGATAGCAGGTGCATCATTGCTTGGGGCATATTTATTAAAATCTGTAATAGATGCTTGACCAGGCTTTGAATCAATTGCTGCTTTATAAATTTTATTAAGATCAGTATCTTTCCATTTTCCCGTTAAAATATTTGTTGCATAATCATTTTCTTTAAAAACTGAATATATTAAATTTCCCTTATTATCAAAAAGAAATACATCATAATAGTGCCGTTCCTTTTGAATTTTAGAGAAAACGGGGTGATATTTACTATGGAATTTATCATAGGCTGTCCCATTCTTCGCTTCAATTAATTTATCTTTTTGACCTAAAGGATAAAGGTTCGAGCGAATATATGTTTCTTGAAGTTCATCTGCCGGACTACCATCAATTGCATGATAGGCCTGCGTAAAATCTTGGACAGCATCTATTATCGTTGGCAAATCAGAGAATATTTTAATTTCTTCATGCGCACCTTTAAAATAACTATGAATTGATGTTTTACGTGTATCTAAAACCGCTTCTAAAGTATTTTTAAGTTCATGTTCAAGTTCAGATGCACTATATTTATAAGCAACAATCCCTAAAGAAATTGCTGTTAACAATGCCATTCCTATCATCATGGCTGGCAATTTATGCGCAATTTTATACTTCTCTAATTCCAACATTATATCTAACTTTCACTTATCAATATTTTTAAAATTCTCATGTTTTATAAATTAACTATATTAAGAAGTTTTTAAAAAATAATTAATATAACAATAATTAAACAAGAATATTCTAATTTAAAAACTTAAAAACGCCCCTAGATAAACGCATATATCAGAGTTTTTTATTCAAATAACAAGAGAAACACTTACCTTCACGTATAATCTACTTAAGTGTTCGCAATTCTTCAAATTCTTTGATAATAAATTATGTAGATCATAGAGAAAGCTACAAATATATATTTTTATAAAGGTAAATAATGCTCCCCAAAAGCAAAAGTAAAGATCGTGCCTTGATCACTTGAAAAGCTGTTCTGCCTCAATTTTTCCCACAGATTTCAGAGAAATAGCCTCCTCCGTCCTTGATATTTCTTGTCTTAAAATTTTAATCCTATCTTTTAACACATCGACACAATGCACCGAAAGTTCTTCCTCTATCATTAACATGAGGTAGCAATCAGCAGGAATATCAAAATCATCACCGTCCATTTTAATCTTTCTCTTACATAAATCTCTATAATTCTATAGCATAGATAGTATAGATTGACTACTAGGAGAAATCATATGC
>JADGEY010000012.1 GCA_016744185.1 Emcibacteraceae bacterium
AAACGCCTAAAAGCCGCAATGGACAACAGTTTTAGAGAAAAATTACTAAAATGTTAACAATTAATGATTTTGCCCTGCTACTTGTCATTTCCAAAAATATATATGCGTATATTTAATCGAGATTAAGTTTGAAAATTACAACTCTAATATCATAAATACATCTCTTAAACCATATTGGAATAATTGGTAGTTTTTCCATTTTTAATAAGGATTTAAATTAGGCCAATTCAAACTATAGTTTCTCTTTTTATCAATGCTATAACTTTACTCATTTCTTACCTTATACAATAAACTGAAAATATAATAAACTGAAATTTCTATAAAAAGAAATAAATTAGGAAATATGCTTCCCTTCTGCTATAAATATCCTATGATTTATAGTATTCAGCAACAATTACAAAAATCTATTACCCTTCATAATTCTGGTCAGACAGGTGAAGCCATTAAGCTGTGCGAGGAAATTCTTAAAACCAGTCCTAATGAGCCTAACATTTTACAGCTTCTCGGTGCTTTTAAAAACTCAGTCGGCGAAGAGAAAGAAGCGGAAAGTTTTTTTAGGAAATCTCTAAAAATTAATTCAAAACAGCCCCATGTCTATAATAATCTAGCGAACCTAATATCAAAAAAACCGAAAAAAATCGAGGCTCTTAAATTATATAAAAAAGCAACCGAATTAAACGCCGCCTATGCAGATGCTTGGTATAATTGGTCAGTTTTATTATATGAATTAAAGGATATAGAAGAGGCTCTCAAAAAAATAACAACAGCTATTTCTTATGATATAAAACAAGCTAAATATCACAATCATTTAGGGATATGCCATAGGGGAAAAAAGAACTTCCCTGCGGCCCTATCCGCTTTTGAAAAAGCCGTTTCTTTATCCAACAACCACCCCCCTTATATTCATAATCTAGGGACGGTTTATAGAGAGATTGAGCGTTATCCCGAGGCGGTTAATTGTTTTAATTATGTTTTAAATAATCAGAGAGATATTCCAGAAACTTGGGAAGCACTTGGGTCTCTTTATCATGCAACAGAGGATTTTGATCGTTCCATAATCGCCTATAATAATTTGTTAGAGCTTAACCCCGAAGATCTAAAAATTCATAGAGTTTTAAATAACATGATGTGGGAAACAGGACGGCATCAAGGTTTTTTATCATCCTACACCAAAGCAATGGAAGCAAAGCCTGAATCATTATCTCTTATCTCTTCCTACGCAGAAGAGCTTGCCCTTAGCGGCGGACTTGAGCAAGCGGTTATCTTTATAAAAAATGCGATTAAGGAAAAAGGGCCGGTCCCTGAATTACTGCACCAAACAGCCCTACTTGAAAATCAAAAAGGAAACTTTGACCAAGCCCGTCATTTAATGGAAAAGCTTGTTAAAGCTGAAAAAAATAATGCAGAATATTATACAGACTTTGCCGAAATACTCCTTAACCTTGGCGATTATTCATTTGCATTAGAGCAAGCAGAACGTGCCGAACATATCGAGCCTAATTATCAAAAAATCTGGTCAATTAAGGGAGATTGTTGGCGCAGCTTAGGGGATGAAAGATATTATTGGCTGAATGATTTTGATAATTTTATCCAGCCTATGGAAATTAAAGTGCCTGAGGGCTATAAAAATATAGAAGATTTTAATCACGAGCTAGAAACCGCCTTAAAAAAACTTCATATCAGCGATATTAATCCACGAGATCAAACGCTGCGTGGCGGCACGCAAACGATTGGTGACCTTTACCAAAATCATGCTAAAATAATCCAGCAGCTGCGCCTTTCTGTTTTAGATGCTGCAGCAAGATATATAAAAGCTCTTCCCGATGACGAAAGCCACCCTCACTTAAGACGTAAAACAGAAATGTTAAAATTCGTAGGAGCATGGTCAGTACTGCTCTCTAGTGAAGGGTTTCACGTTAATCATTACCATTCAAAGGGCTGGATTAGCGGGCCCTATTATGTAAAAATCCCCAAAATAATTGAAAACTCAACATTAGCTAGTGAAAAAGCGGGCTGGGTCAATTTTGGGGCAAGTCCTTATGGCTCAAAAAAATTTCAAATTCCAGAAAGAACCATTAAACCCACAGCAGGATTTCAAGTATTTTTTCCGTCCTATATGTGGCATGGAACAAACCCCTTTGTTTCAGATGAGATACGTATGACAGCGCCTTGTGATATTGTTCCTTTATAATTTACCTATCACGCTAAATTAACCTGCTTTATGAGCTAAAGATTTACCAACCGATCCTAAATCCGTAAAAGCTTCATCTAAACGTGCGCCGAATGTTTCTTCGCCCGCACGCAGCCATTTACGGGGATCATAGAATTTTTTATAGGGTGTGCCGCTCTCTGGATCAATTTGATGTTTGAAAGCTTTTGAATGTTCTTCAACATATCTGCCAACGCCAACCGATGTTGCAAACTGCGTATCAGTATCAATATTCATCTTAAAGACACCATATGAAATCGCTTCTTCAATTTTAGATTTTTCAGAACCACTGCCGCCATGAAAAACAAGGTTCAACGGGTTTTTATTCCCTCCGTGCTTTGCCTCCACTAATTTCTGACAAGCATCTAAAATTTCAGGGCTAAGCTTAACATTACCAGGTTTGTAAACCCCATGAACGTTCCCAAAAGCTGCCGCTACAGAAAAATGACCAATTGGGGAAAGCAGCTCGTAAGCTTTGAGCACATCTTCTGGCTGCGTATAAAGATGTGAATTATCCGCAGAAAGATCAACGTCCGATCCCACGCCATCTTCTTCACCGCCGGTTACGCCAAGCTCAATTTCAATAGACATATCAATCTTTGCCATACGCTTAAGCACACGGGCGCATTCATTTAAATTATCATCAATTGTTTCTTCTGAAAGATCAAGCATATGAGACGTATAGAGCGGACGGCCCATATTTTTATAATATTCTTCTGAATGTTCAATAAGGCTTTCTACCCAAGGAACAAGCTTCATATTGGCATGATCCGTATGAAGCACAACACAAACCCCATAATGCTGCGCCAGTAAATGCACATGCTGCGCCGCTGAAACTGCACCAAGTACCTTTGCTGCTGCGCCATCTTCCATACCCTGCCCCGCAAAAAACTGTGCGCCGCCATTAGAAAGCTGAATAATAATATCAGATTTATTTCTTGCCGCCGCTTCAAGACAAGCATTAACCGAATTTGTTCCAACACAATTAACCGCTGGCAAAGCGTAACCACCCTCTTTACAGGCCTTAACAAGTTCAAAATATTCTGTGCCGCTTACAACGCCTGATTTAAGTCTCATATGTTCATTCCTTTAAAACTATATTTTTAAATTTATGCAGCCTCACATTACTGCTTTTTATGATTTTATATTTTAAATATAAAAAAAGCAGCTCTAAATAATCAGAGCTGCTTTTTTAAATTATTCGTAAACTTAGACCTTAAGCAGCAGCTTCTTCACTACCCGTCTCATCAGAAACAGCAACAGGTCCGCTATCTTTACCCTTAGCCGTTACATCACGGTCAACAAGCTCAATAACGCCAACAGGTGCAGCATCACCAAAACGATAGCCCGCCTTAAGAACCCGAGCATAACCGCCTTGACGGTCTTTATAACGCTCTGCAAGAACGTCAAATAATTTTGCAACCTCCGCTTTATCAGAAGCAGGAAGTTTTGCAATAACCTGACGGCGTGCATGCAGCGTTCCACGCTTTGCAAGCGTAATCAGACGCTCAATAATAGGGCGCATCTCTTTTGCTTTTGGCAAAGTTGTTACAATTTGCTCATGCTTAATTAAAGCAGAAGCCATATTTGAAAACATCGCTTTACGATGTGAACTTGTGATGTTTAACTTACGACCTGCTCTACGATGACGCATGTCTTTTACTCCTTGTGGGGGGTATCCTCTATTTTGGACCCTACCGCATATTAATATTAATAGTCAGATTCTAACTTACTGGCAAGCTCTTCAATATTTTCAGGCGGCCATCCAGGATTTTCCATACCAAGACGCAGTCCCATTGTTGAAAGAACTTCTTTGATTTCATTAAGAGACTTACGACCAAAGTTTGGCGTACGAAGCATTTCTGCTTCTGTCTTACGAACGAGATCACCGATGTAAGAGATATTATCATTTTTCAAACAATTTGCTGAACGCACAGAAAGCTCAAGCTCTTCAACACGGCGCAGTAAGTTTCTGTTAAATTCAGGCTCATCAGATTCTTTTTCAGCTACTGTTTCTTCAGGCTCTTCAAAATTGATAAATGTTTTTAATTGATCTTGAAGAATGCGCGCTGAAAATGCAAGAGCATCTTCTGGCGTAACGGTACCATTGGTTTCAATCGCCATGATGAGTTTATCATAATCAAGAACCTTACCTTCCCGTGTATTTTCAACGCGGTAGCTCACTTTGCTTACAGGTGAGAAAATACTATCCACAGGAATAAGCCCAATAACAGTATCTTCATTACGGTTTTTAACAGCAGGCACATAGCCTTTACCATTTTCAACCGTAAGTTCCATACGAAATTCAGCACCATCATCAAGTGTACAGATCACTAAATCAGGATTATAAATGCTAATATCAGCCATTTCACCAATTTGCGCTGCTGTAACCTCACCGGGCCCTACCGCTTCTAATATTAAACGCTTAGTGCCTTCAGCTTCCATGCCGATCGCAAGCTTTTTAACATTAAGTATAATATCGGTCACATCTTCACGCACCCCTGGAACAGAGGAAAATTCATGAAGAACATTATCGATTTTAACGGCTGTAACAGCCGCCCCTTGCAAGGATGAAAGCAAAACACGACGAAGCGCATTACCAAGCGTCATACCAAAACCACGTTCAAGCGGCTCTGCTATAATCGTTGTTTTCTTGCGCTCATCACCTTCTTGATCTATTTCAAGTTTTACAGGCTTAATAAGTTCCTGCCAATTATTCTGGATCACTATAAAACCCCATCTTTCTTAGGACTTAATGTTTCTAAATAAGCAGTCTCTTTTGTATCAAAAATCAAGAGACTGCAACAAATTACAATTGCACTTTATTAAACTCTGCGGCGTTTCGGAGCACGGCACCCATTATGAGGGATCGGTGTTACGTCACGAATAGAGGTGATAGTAATGCCAAGGGCTTGGAAAGCACGCAGAGCGGACTCACGTCCAGACCCAGGACCTTTGACCAAACATTCTAATGTTTTGATCCCATGATCCATTGCTTTCTTACCCGCATCTTCCGCAGCCATCTGCGCAGCATAGGGAGTAGATTTACGTGAACCCCGAAACCCCATCGCACCCGCCGTTGACCAAGAAATACAATTTCCCTGTGCATCAGTGATTGTAATAATACTATTATTAAATGTAGAGTTGATATGAGCAACTCCATTTGTAATATTCTTCCGCTCTCTGCGGCGAACTCTTTTTTCAGCCATAATCTTAAGTCCTACTTCTTCTTACCAGCAATTGCGACGGCTTTACCCTTACGAGTACGTGCATTTGTACTTGTACGCTGTCCACGAACAGGTAGTTTATGACGATGACGCAAACCACGATATGAACCAAGATCCATCAAACGTTTAATATTCATTGCCACTTCTCTACGCCGATCACCTTCTACAAGGTAATCCGCATCGATAGCTTCACGAATTTGAATGACTTCAGCATCGGATAAGTCATGGACTCTCTTCACTGATTCGATTCCAAGTTTACTACAAATTTCTTTTGCAGAAGTATGCCCTATACCATGAATGTATGTAAGAGCAATTTCTACCCGCTTAGCGGTTGGTATATTCACGCCAGAAATACGTGCCACGATCGTTATCTCCCGATCTAAATTGTTAACACCAAAGTAATCTGCCCTCCTTTATAGGAAAAGCAAACTGCTTACTAAATATTTATTAGACACTTCTAGCCAACTTTTAACAAAAGTCAACTTTTTTCAAGATAGTTTAGAAATTATCTAATATTGCATTTATTTGGAATGTAACATCATCGATGCTTGCCATTCCATCCACTCCTTTTAAAACACCCGCTTTTTCATAATAAGGAAGAAGCGGAGCCGTCAAAGAGTGGTATGCTTCCAGACGTGAAACAACGGTTTCCCGATTGTCATCTGCCCGGCGGTTGAAATTCGTATTCCCACAAACGTCGCATATTCCATCGCCTTTGGGTTTGAGGTTAGAATCGTGATAACCTTCGTTACATTCACTACAAGTGTAGCGTCCTGTAACTCGGTCCACGAGTGCGTCATCATTTACCCTCATCTCGATAACAGCATCAAGAGTAAGAGATTTTTCAGACAGCATTACGTCCAAGGCCGTAGCCTGCTTGACCGTTCTAGGGAAGCCATCAAGCAGAAAACCTTTTCTACAATCTTCTTCCATAATACGCTCAGAAATAATTCCGACGACGATTTCGTCGGTAACAAGTTTGCCAGCGTCCATATATTCTTTTGCAATCATGCCAACTTTTGTTTTTGCATGAACCGCAGCGCGCAGCATATCACCTGTTGAAAGCTGAATAAGACCAGATTTCTTTTGAATTCTTTGAGCCTGCGTTCCTTTTCCAGCACCAGGAGGGCCGAGTAGAATTATAATCATCTACGCTTTCCTCTAATGCGTCCTTTACCTCTAATCTTAGTCTTTTTAAGAAGACCTTCATATTGATGAGCCATAAGATGGCTGTGAATCTGACCCACAGTATCCATCGTCACGCTAACCACGATTAAAAGAGACGTGCCGCCAAAGTAAAAAGGAATCGCATATTTAGAAATCAGAAGCTCAGGAAGCAGGCAAATCGCCGCCAAATAAATAGCACCAACAATTGTAATCCTAGAAAGAACAAAATCCAAATATTCCGCCGTATTTTTCCCAGGCCTAATCCCTGGAATAAAGCCGCCGTGTTTTTTAAGGTTATCAGCTGTTTCTTCTGCGTTAAAGACAATAGATGTATAAAGCATACAAAAGAAGAAAATAAGAGCAACATAAAGCCCAATGTAAAGAGGCTGCCCTCTTCCCATCATCGCCGTCATTGTTGTGACCCATTCAGGGCCGTCCGCAGAGGCAAGCCCTGCAAGCGTCACAGGCATCATAAGAAGCGATGATGCAAAAATAGGCGGAATAACGCCTGCTGTATTAAGCTTAAGCGGCATATGAGACTGATTCGCTTCCCCTGCCCCTGTTGCCGTCTGGCGTTTAGGATATTGAATAAGAAGACGGCGCTGCGCTCTTTCCATAAAGACGATAAAGGCGATCACAAGAATGACCATAATAATCAGCCCAACAATAACAAGCGGACCTCCTAAAATGCCTTTTTCAGACATATCAAGGGTTGAGGCAATCGCAGCAGGCAGCTGCGAGACAATCCCTGCGAAAATAATAAGAGAGATACCATTACCAACGCCGCGCGCTGTAATTTGTTCGCCAAGCCACATAAGGAACATTGTTCCGCCCACAAGCGTGATTACAATAGAGGCTTGAAAGAAATACCCAGGATCAAGCGCAATTTCAGCCTCCAGAGATTTGGCAATCGCATATCCCTGAACCACTGTTAAAAAAACTGTCCCATAACGTGTATATTGATTAATCTTTCTACGTCCCGATTCGCCTTCTTTTTTAAGAGCAGCAATTGTCGGAGAGAAACTTCCCATAAGCTGCATAATAATCGATGCAGAAATATAGGGCATAATATTAAGAGCCAAGATTGACATCCGCTGAAGCGCACCCCCTGCGAAAAGATCAACCATACCAAGAAGGCCGCCTTGCTGACGGTCAAACATAGATTTTAGAGCCACAGGGTCAATACCAGGAAGCGGCACATATGTCCCGAAGCGATAAACAACAAGAGCAAGAAGAGTAAACCAGATTCTTTTTTTAAGCTCAGTTGCTTTTGAAAAGCTGCTAAGATTCATATTTGAAGCAAGTTGTTCTGCTGCTGATGACATTTATTTTTTCCTAAACCCATAAAGATGAAATTACCCTCTGAATATAATGTTAAAAAAATGAATTTCAATAACAATATCCAGAGGATAATTAATATTTTTTACTTAAGCGTCTGCTGACTTCGCAGCAACAGGCAGAACAACAGATCCACCCGCCTTTTCAATCGCTGCAACCGCAGAAGCGGAAGCACCAGACACTTCGATTGTGATCTTTGATTTAATCTCGCCCTTAGCAAGCAAACGAACACCATCCTTAACACCATTAACAATGCCACATTCGATTAATGAAGCAATAGTGATTGTTTTTTTAATGTCAATTTTCTTAGCATCAATAAATTCTTGTAATTTACCAAGGTTCAAAGGAACATAGATTTTACGGAAAATATTATTAAAGCCACGTTTAGGAAGGCGCATATGGATAGGCATTTGCCCACCTTCAAAACCTTTAATCGCAACACCAGAGCGAGACTTTTGACCTTTAACGCCGCGTCCGCCTGTCTTACCTTTACCAGAACCAATTCCACGTCCAACACGCATGCGTGTTTTAGTAGCGCCTGATGTATTTGTTATTTCGTTAAGTTTCATGAGTGTTTTCCACTTAATCTTCAATAACACGAACCATGTGGCGAACCTTACGGATCATGCCACGCACGGCTGGAGTATCTTCCAGTTCGCGAGTTCTGTGCATTTTGTTGAGACCAAGACCAACCAATGTTGCTCTTTGATCTTTTGGACGGCGAATAGGAGAACCCGTTTGCTGTACTTTAAGAGTTTTTGCTTTAGCCATGATTATTGCTCCGCTGCTGCACCAACTTTGTGATCGCCGCGGCGAGACACAATGTCGGATACTTTTTTGCTACGTTTTGCTGCAACCATACGAGGAGATGCCTGCTTTGAAAGCGCATCAAAAGTCCCCCGTACCATGTTATAAGGATTTGAAGATCCCAATGATTTCGTCACAACATCTTGAACGCCAAGTGCTTCGAATACCGCACGCATAGGACCGCCGGCAATAATACCTGTCCCAGGCTGCGCTGAACGAATAACCACTTTACCTGCGCCGTGACGGCCCGGGGTATCATGATGAAGCGTTCTGCCCTCACGAAGAGGAACTCTAATCATATTCTTTTTAGCAGCTTCTGTCGCTTTACGAATAGCTTCTGGAACTTCTTTGGCTTTACCTTTACCAAAACCAACCCGTCCTTTACCATCACCAACAACAACAAGTGCAGCGAAACCGAAACGGCGACCCCCTTTTGCAACTTTAGCAACACGGTTAATGCCCACTAACTTTTCAATAAGGTCACTCTCTTGACGGTTATCATTTCTTTCTGGTCGTGCCATTTTTTAACCCTTCCTAGAAATCTAAACCAGCTTTACGTGCAGCATCGGCAAGAGATTTTACACGGCCGTGATAAAGAAAACCACCACGATCGAATACAACCTGCTCAATACCTGCTTTTTTAGCACGCTCAGCAATTAATTTACCAACAACTGCGGCAGCTTCTCTATTAGAACCATTTTTAAGATCTTTCTTAATATCAGTTTCTAACGTAGATGCGGCTGCAACGGTGATGCCTTTACTATCATCAATGATCTGCGCATACATATGCAGATTTGTGCGATGAATAGAAAGACGCGGACGACCAGCTGCCACTTGACGGATAGATGTCCGTACTCTTTGGCGGCGACGCTGAAATAACTTTGTACCTTTAAGCATATCTGGTCCCTACTTCTTCTTGCCGTCTTTGCGGAAGATATATTCGTCAGAGTATTTAACACCCTTGCCTTTATAAGGCTCAGGCTTACGCCATTCACGAATTTCTGCTGCAATTTGACCAACTTTTTGTTTATCAATGCCCGAGATATTAATCTCTGTTTGACTTGGACATTTGATGGTGATGCCGTCAGGAATTTCCACAAACACATCATGAGAAAAACCAAGCTGAAGCTTAAGTTTCTTTCCTTCAAGCATGGCTCTGTAACCAACGCCGTTTAATTCTAATATCTTAGAAAAACCGCCTGTTACGCCATCAAAAAGATTTGATGCAATAGTACGCTGCATTCCCCACATAGAGCGAGCACGCTTGCCATCTCCATTAGATTTAACAGCAAGAGTACCATTTTCAAGTGTTGCGGTAACTTCTTCCATGAAAGTCATGGAAAGAGTTCCCTTTGGGCCTTTTACAACCAAATCTTTACCCTTAAGTGTTGCTTCAACACCAGAAGGTACGATGATTGCTTTTTTACCAATACGTGACATTCTATTACTCCTTAGAATATAGTACAGATGATTTCGCCGCCAACGTTAAGCTCACGCGCTTCGCTGTCGGATAAAACACCTTTAGGAGTTGACACGATAGAAATACCAAGACCATTACGAACCCGTGGAATTTCATTCACAGAGGAATAAACACGGCGCCCTGGCTTAGAGATGCGGGTTACTTCACGAATAACGCCCAGCCCCTCATAATATTTCAGCTCAATAGATAATTCAGGCTTACCAGCAGTGCTTTGCACTTGCTCATAGCCCCGAATGTAACCTTCACGCTTCAGCACGTCGAGAATTCTCGCACGCATTTTAGAAGCAGGTGAAGCTACAGAAGGCTTTTTCGCTTTTTGTCCATTACGGATTCGCGTAAGCATATCTGCAAGAGGATCACTCATAGACATATCTTGTCTCCTCTACCAACTTGACTTCGTGACACCCGGAAGCATACCCATAGAGGCAAGCTGACGCAGTGAAACACGAGACATTTTAAATTTACGGTGATAACCGCGCGGACGACCCGTAACCTGACAACGATTACGCACTCGGTTTGATGCACCATTACGTGGCATTTTAGCAAGCTCAAGACGTGCCATGAACTGTTCTTCAAAAGACAGACTTGGATCTTTAGCTTGCGCCTTAAGTGCAGCACGTTTTGGAGCATCACGCTCGGCCATACGAATGCGCTTTAGGTTCTTCTGAATAGAACTTACTTTAGCCATTATTCAATCTCCTACTTAGCGAAAGGCATGTTAAAACCCTTGAGAAGCGCGTAGGCTTCGTCATTGGTTTTAGCTGTTGTACAGATAATGATGTCCATTCCCCGAATATCATCTACATCATCGTAGCTGATTTCAGGAAAAACAAGCTGCTCTGTCAGACCAAGAGCATAATTGCCCCTGCCATCAAAAGCGGTTGCTTTAACACCGCGAAAGTCACGAACACGTGGCAGAGCAATCTGGATCAAACGATCTAGAAACTCATACATTTTTGCGCCGCGAAGAGTTACTTTACAGCCAAGAGGCATGTCTTCACGCACTTTAAAAGCAGCAATTGACTTTTTAGCGCGCGTTACAACAGGAGCCTGACCAGAAATCAAAGCCATCTCGGTAACAGCCTTTTTAACTTTCTTACTGTCAGAAACAGCCCCCTTAACGCCCATATTAAGCACAATTTTATCAAGCTTAGGAATTTCCATTACATTACCGAATGAAAATTCTTTTTGAAGATCTGCTTTAACTTTACTGTCATATAAATCCCGTAAACGAGGACGGCTAGCTTTAGTTTTAGCCATTAGATTTCCTCCCCAGAACTGCGAGCGATACGAACTTTCGCACCGTCTTTATTAACTTTATAGCCCACTTTAGTAGCTTTACCAGATTTTGGATCAACAAGAGCCAAATTAGAAACATTTATAAGTGCTTCCTTTGTGATAATGCCGCCTTCAGTAGTCTGAGTTTGACGTGTATGACGTTTAACAAGATTAATCCCCTGCACTAATGCACGGTTTTCAGCGGGTACTACTCTTAGCACTTCACCCTTCTTGCCTTTATCTCTGCCCGTGGTCACGATAACTTCGTCACCTTTACGGATTTTTAATTTGATATTTGACATCTTATAAAACCTCCGGCGCTAGAGAAATGATTTTCATATGGTTAGCTGCACGTAACTCCCGTACGACTGGCCCAAAGATACGTGTTCCAACAGGCTCATTTTGTTTATTAATCAAAACAGCTGCATTCGTGTCAAAACGGATAGTCGTTCCGTCGGCACGTTGGATATCTTTGCGCGTGCGTACGATAACTGCACGATGCACCTGACCTTTTTTCACCCGTCCGCGTGGAATTGCTTCCTTAACGCTGACAACGATGACGTCACCGACTGAGGCGGTCTTACGATGAGACCCACCCAGCACCTTGATACACTGAACCCGGCGTGCGCCAGAGTTGTCGGCAACTTCAAGATTGGTTTGCATTTGAATCATAGGTTTTTCCTATTTTACGTTTAACAATAGCCCTAAATATAGATGACCTCTCACCCGAACCTAGAACCAACAATACCCCAAAGCATCTCAAGACCATTTTGTCCAGCCTCATATTTGAGAAGAGACGCTTTGAAGGAATTTCTTCTTTAAAAAGAATCTAGTTACGTCTTTTAAACAGTTTCTAGAACTTTCCAAGACTTATTTTTAGAAATCGGTGCGCATTCTTCAATACGAACAATATCACCGACTTTAAAGTTATTATTTTCATCATGCGCTTGATAGCGTTTGGTGCGTCTAATAACCTTTTTTTGCAAAGGATGTTTAAAGCGACGCTCGACCAAAACAACAATAGTTTTGTCCATTTTATCACTTACCACAGGGCCTTGTAATATACGTTTAGGCATATCTTTTACTTACCTTCTTTTCAAGCGCTTTTAGAATTAATGACTGTCCGAAGACGCGCAATATCGCGTCTTACTTGACGTACACGAGATGTATTATCAAGCTGATTAGTCGCTTGTTGGAAACGAAGATTGAATTGCTCTTTCTTCAAATCACTAAGCTTATTATTCAGCTCCTCTACAGAGTTTTCACGAATTTCTGATGTTTTCATCATATATCCTTATGCTTCCTCACCAAGACGCACCACAAAACGTGTCGCGATTGGTAATTTAGCAGTTGCGCGTTCGAATGCAACTTTTGCAAGTTCAAGCGGAACGCCATCCATTTCAAACATTATCCGACCAGGTTTAATTTTGGCGGCCCAATGATCAACAGAACCCTTACCTTTACCCATACGGACTTCGGCAGGTTTCTTTGTCACGGGCACATCTGGAAATAATCTAATCCAAATTTTACCTTGACGTTTAATATGACGAGTCATTGCACGGCGAGCAGCTTCGATTTGACGGGCTGTAATACGGCCCGGCTCCAAAGCTTTAAGTCCATATGATCCAAAAGTCAGCGTTGTACCGCCTTTTGCAACGCCATGAATACGTCCCTTATGCATTTTACGAAATTTAGTTCTTTTAGGCTGTAACATGATCTATTCCCTAACCCCTTCTATTGTCGCGGCCACGGCCACCACCACCAGAAGATTTTTGTTGTTGATCAATACGCTTATCACGTGCCATTGGATCATGCTCCATAATGTCGCCTTTATAGATCCAAGTTTTAATACCGATAACGCCATAAGCTGTATGAGCTTTCGCTTCAGCATAATCAATATCACTACGAAGCGTATGCAAAGGCACACGTCCCTCACGGTACCATTCTGTACGGGCAATTTCTGCGCCGCCAAGACGGCCAGCTGTATTAATACGAACGCCAAGAGCACCAAGGCGCATAGCAGACTGCATAACACGCTTCATCGCACGGCGAAATGATACTCTGCGTTCAAGCTGCTGCGCTACATTATCGGCAACAAGCTGAGCATCAATCTCAGGTTTGCGAATTTCAACAATGTTCAAGCTTACATCAAGAGCAGAAGTCATAGAGGCAATTTTTTTACGCAGTTTTTCAATATCTGCGCCTTTTTTACCAATAATAATTCCAGGACGTGCTGAATAAATTGTAACCCGTGCTTTTTTAGTAGGACGCTCAATAACAACGCGGCTTACAGAAGCAGCCTTTAGCTCATTCATAACGAATTCACGAATTTTTAAATCTTCATGAAGCATTTTTCCATATTCATTGCCCTCAGCGTACCAACGACTGTCCCAAGTACGGTTAATACCGATACGAAGACCAATTGGATTAATCTTTTGACCCATTATGCGACCTCCTCTACTTCACGAACTACAATACGTAGTCTGCTGAATGGTTTTAATATTTTGCCTGTCCGTCCACGAGCGCGCGGGCGGAAGCGTTTCATGACCAGTGATTTACCAACTGACGCTTCTATAATAACAAGACTATCCACATCAAGTCCGTGATTATTTTCTGCATTTGCAATAGCTGATTCGAGCACTGCTTTAACATCTGTTGATATACGGCGTTTAGAGAAAGTAAGGTCGGCAAGAGCTTTTTCTACTTTCTGACCCCGAATAAGTGCAGCAACCAGATTTAATTTCTGGGGGCTTGTACGAATCATTTTGCAAATTGCTTGTGCTTCGTTTTCACTCACGCGGCGTGGTGCTGATTTCTTTCCCACGACCTACCTCTTTCTAGCTTTTTTGTCCGCACCGTGACCATAATAGGTACGGGTGGGGGCAAATTCGCCAAGTTTATGACCAACCATCTCATCTGTTACATAAACAGGGATGAACTTATGACCATTGTGAACGTTAAATGTTTGACCAACAAACTGCGGTAAAATCGTTGAGCGGCGTGACCAAGTCTTGATCGGACTATTTTTATCCGATGCGGTCATTGCTTCTGATTTTTTAAGCAGATGCAGATCTACAAATGGACCTTTCCATACTGAACGTGACATCTCTTAACTCCTATCGTTTCTTGCGTTCATGACGTGAACGTAAGATATATCGATCTGTTGATTTATTGCTTCTTGTACGCTTACCTTTAGTGGGCTTACCCCAAGGAGAAACCGGATGACGACCCCCTGAAGTGCGGCCTTCACCACCACCATGCGGATGATCCACAGGGTTCATGGCAACACCACGAACAGAAGGACGCCGGCCAAGCCAGCGAGAACGACCCGCCTTAGCAAGTTTAATATTTTGGTGATCAGAATTTGATACAGCGCCGATAGTTGCCATACAGTCTGAACGTATATAACGTTGTTCACCAGAAGCAAGCCTAAGAAGTACATAGCCACGATCACGTCCCGTAACCTGAACATACCCACCAGCTGCGCGGGCAATTTGACCGCCCTTACCTGGTTTCATTTCCACGTTATGGACAATAGATCCAACGGGAATTGAACGAAGAGGCATTGCATTACCCGGTTTTACATCAACCTTTTCACCAGCGATAACTTTATCACCTTGCGACACACGCTGAGGCGCAATAATGTAAGATTGCTCGCCATCTGTATATTCGATAAGAGCAATGAAACATGTTCTATTTGGATCATATTCCAAACGAAGGATCGTTGCTTCCATATCCCATTTAAGACGTTTAAAGTCAATAATACGGTACGTACGTTTATGGCCACCACCACGGCGGCGCATTGTAATACGGCCGGTATTATTACGTCCGCCTTTACTATGCTTGCCTTCGGTAAGTCTTTTAACAGGCTTACCTTTCCAAAGCTCACCTCTATCGACCGTTACAAGGCTACGAAGAGAAGGTGTGGTAGGATTATAAGTTTTTAAAGTCATGCTTATGCCCCCGCCGTAATATCAATAGTCTGACCTTCAGCCAGTTTAACCATTGCTTTTTTATAATCACTTCTCTTGCCCATATGACCTTTGAAGCGTTTTGTTTTCCCTTGCTGGCGAAGCGTATTAACCGTCAGAACCTTGACATTAAACAATGCTTCAACAGCAGCTTTAATCTCAGGTTTCGCAGCCTTTAAAGGAACGCGGAAAGTAAAAACATTATGCTCACCAAGAAGTGTAGACTTCTCCGTAATCACAGGGCTTTTGATAATATCGTAATGTTTGATATCCATTATTTAAGCCTTTCGCTAAGGCCTTCAACCGCAGCTTTAGTAAGGACTAATTTGTGACGACGAAGAATGTCATACACATTAGCACCTTGCGTCGGAAGAACATCCACATTTGGAATGTTATTCAAAGCACGTTTGAAGTTTTCATTAACCTCTGCACCATCAATAAAGAGGGCATTGCTCAAACCCATTTTGCTAAGCTTAGCAAGAAGGTCTTTGGTCTTAGGCGCTTTAAGATCAGCATTGTCAACAACGATAAGATCGCCGCTCGCAAGCTTCACTGATAAAGCGGTCTTAAGAGCAAGAGCGCGGATTTTCTTTGGAAGTTTAAAGCCATGATCACGTACCACGGGACCAAAAGCACGGGCACCACCACGGAACTGGGATACTTTACCCGCACCATGACGGGCTGTACCGCCGCCTTTTTGCTTACCAATTCTTTTCGTTGTACCAGTAACTTCACCGCGTGACTGCACGCTGTGATTACCAGAACGACGCTTTGCAAGTTGCCAAACTACGGTGCGCTGCAGAATATCTGCACGCTCAGGCATATTAAAAATGCCATCCACCAGTTCAACATCACCAGCTTTTTTAGCGTCAAGTGTAATAACTTCAGCTTTCATTGGTGATTATTCCTTATTTTCTGTTGTTTCAGCAGGAGCATCAGCCGAAGCCGCCGCAGGAGCCACATCCACACGAATAGCACCAGGATATGGCGCATTGTCTGGACGAGCATTTTTCACTGAATCATTAATGATAATCCAACCTGCCTTAGAACCTGGCACTGCACCTTTTACAAGGATAAGACCACGACCTAAATCAGTTGAAACAACTTCTAAGTTTTGAACAGTCTTGCGTTTATCACCCATATGACCCGCCATTTTCTTACCCTTGAAAACGCGACCAGGGTCTTGACACTGACCTGTTGAGCCATGCGATCTATGAGAAATAGACACACCATGCGTTGCCCGAAGACCCGCAAAGTTATGACGCTTCATAGCACCAGCAAAACCTTTACCTTTAGAAGTTCCTGTCACATCAACGATTTGACCCGAAACAAAATGTTCAACTGTAATTTCTGCACCAAGATCGATGAAACCATCTTCTTCTATGCGGAATTCTACAGTTTTTGATTTTGGCTCAACTTTAGCTTTTGCAAAATGACCACGCATTGGCTGCGTAACTCTTTTTACTTTAGCATTGTTTGAACCAAGTTGAAGGGCATTGTAACCATCCGTTTCTGTTGTTTTATGCGCCACGACTTGACAGTCAGACACTTGCAACACAGTAACAGGTACATGTATTCCGCCATCGGCGAAAACACGGGTCATACCCAATTTTTTAGCTATAAGACCTGTACGCATGATTAACCCTGCAATTTAATTTCAACTTCAACACCAGCAGCAAGATCAAGCTTCATCAGCGCATCTACTGTTTGTGGTGTTGGCTCAACAATATCCAAAAGACGCTTATGTGTGCGCGTTTCAAACTGTTCCCGAGCTTTTTTATTCACGTGCGGCGAACGCAACACAGTATATTTTTCAATATGTGTTGGTAGCGGAATAGGGCCGCGAACGCTAGCGCCTGTTCTTTTCGCTGTATTTGCAATCTCAGAGGTTGCTTGATCTAAAATACGATGATCAAACGCCTTAAGACGAATACGAATATTTTGTGATTCTAACATATTTATATTGGCGGGCGACTTAAGCCCGCACTCCTTATAAATTCAAATTAATCGGTGATTTTTGAGACAACGCCCGCACCAACAGTGCGTCCGCCTTCACGGATTGCAAAACGCAGACCCTGATCCATAGCGATAGGAGCAATCAGCTCAACATCAACATGAACATTATCACCAGGCATAACCATCTCTGTACCTTCTTTAAGCGTTACAATACCCGTTACATCCGTTGTACGGAAGTAGAACTGGGGACGGTAATTTGTAAAGAATGGCGTATGACGGCCGCCCTCATCTTTGGAAAGAATATAAGCTTCGCCTTCAAAGCTTTTATGCGGGTTAATTGTTCCAACATGAGCAAGAACCTGACCACGCTCAACATCTTCACGAGCAACGCCGCGAATAAGAGCGCCAATATTATCACCAGCCTCACCAGTATCAAGAAGCTTACGGAACATTTCAACGCCCGTAACAGTTGTTTTTACAGTATCTTTGATACCGACGATCTCAACTTCTTCACCGACTTTAATAATGCCTCGCTCAACACGTCCCGTAACAACAGTACCACGCCCTGAAATGGAGAATACATCCTCGATAGGCATAAGGAATGCACCATCAACAGCACGTTCTGGCTGTGGAATATATTCATCAACAGCAGCCATCAATTTCAAAATTGATTCTTTACCGATATTATCATCACGCCCTTCAAGAGCGGCAAGAGCTGAACCTGCTACAATCGGAATATCATCACCAGGGAAATCATATTCAGATAGAAGTTCACGAATTTCCATTTCAACAAGTTCAAGCAATTCTTCATCATCAACTTGATCAACTTTATTCAAATAAACCACAAGCGCAGGAACGCCAACTTGACGTGCAAGCAGGATATGTTCACGGGTTTGTGGCATAGGACCGTCCGCTGCATTAACAACAAGGATAGCACCGTCCATTTGAGCCGCACCTGTAATCATGTTTTTTACATAATCAGCATGACCTGGACAGTCAACATGCGCATAGTGACGTGCTTCTGTTTCATATTCAACATGGGATGTTGAAATAGTAATGCCCCGCTCACGCTCTTCAGGAGCTTTATCGATGTTAGCGAAATCAACGAATTCGCCGCCGCCGCTTTCTGCGAGTACTTTAGTGATTGCCGCAGTAAGAGTTGTCTTACCATGGTCAACGTGACCGATTGTACCGACGTTACAATGCGGCTTATTACGTTCAAACTTTTCTTTAGCCATTGGCTTTTCCTTTTCACTTATATTCAAGCGTCCCATTTTGTCCTCATGGGATGAGTTAGTTACTATAACTGCAGGCTACTTAACATTAAGAAGCTCGCTTTACCACTACTTTTTATAAAAAAAGCAGAATTGCTATAAACCCTTAAAAAAGAGGCATTCTTTAACAGATGCCTCTTAGACAATTTTAAGAATTATATTTTTCTTTAATTTCTTCTGCAACCACTTGCGGTACTTGTGCATAATGATCAAATTGCATAGTGAACTGCGCCCGTCCTTGAGAAAATGAGCGCAGTGAATTCACATAGCCAAACATTTTATCAAGAGGAACAACAGCATTAACAACTGTATTAACGCCGCGGGTTTCAGTCCCTGTAATATTACCGCGCCGTGATGAAATATCACCGATAACATCACCCATATAATCATCAGGAGTTACAACTTCTACAGCCATCATCGGCTCCAGAATTTTAATGCCCGCATCTTTCGCAGCTTGGCGCATTGCACCACGCCCTGCTAGCTCAAACGCAAGAACGGACGAATCCACATCATGATAAGCACCATCATTAAGCGTTACCTGAAAGTCAATAATAGGGAAGCCAATCAATGCACCAGATTCGGCAATATCACGGATTCCTTTTTCAACGCCAGGGATATATTCCTTTGGAATATTACCGCCTTTAATTTGGTCAATGAAAACAACGCCTGTGCCAAGATCACCCGGTTCAACAGTCATTTTCACCCGAGCAAACTGACCAGAACCACCAGATTGCTTTTTATGAGTATAGTCAATATCAACCGCACGGCCGATTTGTTCACGGTATGCAACTTGAGGCTGACCAATATTCGCTTCAACGCCAAATTCACGTTTCATACGATCAACAAGAATATCAAGATGAAGCTCGCCCATTCCCGCAATAACAGTCTGACCTGATTCTTCATCAGAAGAGACACGGAAAGAAGGATCTTCCTGCGCAAGACGGTTCAGAGCAATACCCATTTTTTCTTGGTCAACTTTTGTTTTTGGCTCAACAGAAATCTCGATCACAGGATCAGGGAATTCCATTCTTTCAAGAACGATAGGCTTTAGAAGATTACAAAGAGTATCACCCGTTGTTGTCTGCTTAAGTCCACAAAGAGCGATAATATCACCTGTCCGTGCTTCTTTAATATCTTCACGGTCATTTGAATTCATTTGGAGCATACGTCCAACTTTTTCTTTACGCCCTTTAACAGAGTTCACAACTGTTGTACCCGCTTCCAAAACGCCTGAATAAATACGAGCGAAGGTAAGCGTTCCCACAAAAGGGTCTGTCATGATTTTAAAGGCAAGAGCAGAAAAAGGCTCATCATCTGAAGCCGTACGCTCCATAGATTCATCACTATCAACAGCCATACCCTGAACCGCACCAATATCAAGCGGTGAAGGCATATAATCAACAACCGCATCAAGAAGCGTCTGAACCCCTTTATTCTTAAAGGCTGTCCCCGTCAGAACAGGAACAAAGTCCCCTGCAATTGTACCCTTACGGATAAGCTTCTTAAGAAGCTCAACTGAAGGCTCTTCACCCTCAAGGTAAGCTTCCATTGCAGCTTCATCTTGCTCAACAACAAGCTCAAGCATTTCAATTCTAGCAGCCGCCACATCATCAGCGATATCCGCAGGAATTTCAACTTCTGAATAATTTGCGCCCATTGCCTCATCTTCCCAGATGATACCAACGTTCTTTACAAGATCAACATGACCCTTATATTCAGCTTCTGCACCAATTGGAAATTGAATAACAAGAGCATTTGATCCCAAACGGTCTTTAATCATCCCAACGCAGCGGAAAAAATTTGCCCCCATACGATCCATTTTATTAACGAAACACATACGAGGAACATTATATTTATCCGCTTGACGCCATACAGTTTCAGATTGCGGCTCAACGCCAGCAACAGAGTCAAATACAGCAACTGCGCCATCGAGAACCCGAAGCGAACGTTCAACTTCAATCGTGAAATCCACGTGACCTGGCGTATCAATGATGTTAATTCTCTTATCACCCCAGAAACATGTCGTCGCAGCAGAGGTAATTGTAATGCCCCTCTCCTGCTCCTGCTCCATCCAATCCATTGTTGCTGCGCCATCATGCACTTCACCAATTTTATGGGAAACACCTGTATAAAACAGGATACGTTCTGTGGTTGTTGTCTTACCAGCATCAATATGGGCCATAATCCCAATATTGCGGTAATCTTCTAATGGAGTTTTGCGTGCCATTCTTTACGTTCCCTACCAGCGATAATGGGAGAATGCTTTATTTGCATCTGCCATTTTATGTGTATCTTCACGCTTCTTAACAGAAGCACCACGGTTATTGAAAGCATCCAAAAACTCACCAGCAAGACGTTCAGTCATTGTATTTTCCGAACGTTTACGGGAAAGCGCAATCAGCCAACGCATAGCAAGAGCCTGACCCCGAACAGGACGCACCTCAACAGGAACCTGATAAGTAGCCCCACCAACACGGCGAGAGCGCACTTCTACAGCAGGCTTAACATTTTCTAAAACTTGATGGAACACTTCGATTGGATCTTGGCTTGTTTTAGCCTTAACCGTTTCAAGTGCACCATAAACAATACCTTCAGCGGTGGCTTTTTTGCCATCAATCATTAGGTTATTAATAAATTTCGCAAGAATAACATCACCATATTTTGGCTCAGGGAGAATCTTACGTTTTATAGCAGCGTGACGACGCGACATATCTTATTCCTTCCAGACAAGTCCTTATTTAGGACGTTTTGTACCATATTTTGAACGACCTTGACGGCGGTCTGACACACCTTGCGTGTCAAGCACACCACGAAGTACGTGATAACGTACACCTGGTAAATCTTTTACGCGTCCACCACGGATAAGAACAACACTATGCTCTTGTAGGTTATGACCTTCACCAGGAATGTAACTGGTTACTTCAAAACCATTAGTAAGGCGCAGGCGCGCTACTTTACGGAGGGCTGAGTTAGGTTTTTTAGGTGTTGTCGTATAAACACGAACGCACACGCCACGTTTTTGTGGACATGCTTCAAGCGCAGGTACTTTATTATGTACACGAGGCTTCTTGCGTGGATTACGAACCAACTGATTAACGGTAGGCATCTAAATTCCTTAAGTATTTTAAATTAAGAATAGGCTATTGCTAAAATAATTTTTTCATAAGAAAAAAAACAAAGCAGGGTTTCCCATGCTCTGGCATATTCGGTTTCACTTTATTTTCAGTCCCAAGAGGCGAAATGAAGGGCTTTACACTTGTCTGATTTACACAGAGCCTAAATCCCTTTTCGAGTCACTAGAGCCTCTTCAAGATTGAGCGCATATTATGGTCACTCCCCCAGACAGTCAAGCGAAATTTCCACCCTTCTGATCTATAGGGATAATATACGTAAAAAGACCGAAGAAACTGCCCTATATAGCCCCTACAGCCTCTTCGATCTTTAAAATTTTAGTTTCTTTCCCCCTTATTTTAGAAGAAAGAAAACGACTCAAGCGATCATGTTAAATTAGAGGAAGTGGGTCAACAGCTTCCGTTGCTTCTTTCGCAATTTCAGCGTCTTTTTTCTTGGCAACTCTTCTAAATTCATTAAAGGCCGCGCCTGTACCAGCAGGAATAAGGCGGCCTACAATGACATTTTCTTTAAGACCGACAAGAGTATCAGATTTACCATGCACCGCAGCTTCGGTTAGAACCCGCGTTGTTTCTTGAAATGATGCCGCTGAAATAAATGAGCGAGTTTGAAGAGATGCTTTCGTAATCCCAAGAAGAATATTTTCTCCCTTAGCGATAAGCCGCCCTTCTGCCTGCGTTTTTTCATTCACTTCATCGAATTCTTCACGGTCAACCTGCTCACCAATAAGGAACGTTGTCTCTCCTGTATTAGTGATTTCAACTTTTTTGAGCATTTGACTTACAATCACTTCGATATGTTTATCATTAATACCCACACCTTGAAGACGGTAAACTTCCTGAACCTCATCAATCAAATAATTTGCAAGAGCTTCAATACCCATTGTTTTAAGAATATCATGTGGCGCTGGATTGCCGTCGATTAGATATTCACCTCGTCTGATAAAGTCACCTTCTTGAACCGCAATATGCTTGCCCTTAGGAATAAGATATTCAGCAGGATCTAGATCATCATCTTGCGGCTTGATTGAAATACGACGTTTATTTTTATAATCACGACCAAATTCAACAATACCATCAACCTCTGCAATCACAGCATGATCTTTCGGACGGCGTGCTTCGAAAAGCTCTGCCACACGAGGAAGCCCCCCTGTAATATCTTTAGTCTTAGAAGCTTCACGTGGGATACGAGCAATCACGTCCCCCGCATGCACATCATCGCCGTCATTAACAGACATAATTGCGCCAACAGAAAGGAAATATCTTGCGTCCGAGCCATTATCAAGCGTCATTACTTCATCATCATCGCTGCGAATAGTAATGCGAGGACGAAGATCAGCCCCTTTAGGCTGCGAACGCCAGTCAATAACAACTTTCGTTGAAAGACCCGTGGCTTCATCAATGTTATCGCTCATTGATACACCTTCGGTCAGGTCAGCGAAATGAACTTTACCAGATTTCTCTGTGATCATCGGCAATGTATAGGGATCCCATTCAGCCATCTTCTCACCATGCTTAACTTTTACGCCCTCATCAGTGATAAGATGTGCGCCGTACTGCACTTTAAATGTAGCCCGTTCACGCCCCTCATCATCAACCAGAACAATTTCCATGTTCCGAGCCATAACAACAAGGCGCCCTTCTGAATCTTTAACCACAGCGCGGTTAAGAAGCTTAATCGTCCCATCGTGCGATGCTTCCAAACTAGATTGCTGAGAAACAGAAGATGCCGTACCGCCAATATGGAATGTCCGCATCGTAAGCTGCGTTCCCGGCTCGCCAATAGACTGCGCTGCAATAACCCCAACAGCTTCACCCATATTCACAGGAATGCCGCGCGCAAGATCACGTCCATAACATTTAATACAGCAGCCACCAACCGTTTCACAGGTCAGAGCAGATCTTGCCTTAACAATGGCAATGCCCGCTTTTTCAATCGCTTCTGAAATATCTTCGTCAATGTAAGTATTCGCAGGATAAAGAACATCACCTGAAACCGTATCAACAATATCAAAAACATTGTAGCGACCAAGAAGGCGCTCAGAAATTGGAACAGTAACCTCGCCGCCATCAGCAACTTCTGAAATATCAATGCCCAGCGTTGTTCCGCAATCATCTTCAACAATGACGCAGTCTTGTGATACGTCCACAAGCCGTCTTGTAAGATAACCAGAGTTCGCTGTTTTAAGAGCCGTATCCGCAAGACCTTTACGGGCTCCATGAGTAGAATTAAAATATTCAAGAATAGACAGACCCTCTTTAAAGTTAGAAGTAATCGGCTTTTCAATAATATCACCAGAAGGTTTCGCCATAAGACCCCGCATACCCGCAAGCTGTTTCATTTGCGCTGCAGACCCACGAGCCCCTGAATGAGCCATCATATAAATCGAATTAATATCAAGCGACGTGCCATTTTCATCAACACCTGTTTTTGAAATTTGCGCCATCATCGCATCGGCAACTTTATCTGTACATTGCGACCATGCATCAACCACTTTGTTGTATTTCTCACCTTGAGTAATCAACCCTTGGTTATATTGCTCTTCGAACTCTTTAACCGTATTAGTTGTTTTTTCAAGAAGGACAGCTTTTTCAGCAGGGATAATCATATCATCTTTACCAAATGAAATGCCCGCTCTGCCCGCTTCTCTAAAGCCAAGACGCATAATAGCATCGGCAAAAAGAACCGTTTTCTTTTGACCACAATGGCGGTAAACCACTTCAATAGCAGATGAAATTTCTTTCTTTGTCAGCTGGCGGTTTACAAGATCATAAGGCACTCTTGCATGGCGCGGTAAAAATTCTGCAACCATCAAGCGTCCTGGCGTTGTATCAACCCGAACTGTAATCGGATCACCATTCTCATCAACTGTATGATAACGAGATGAGATATTTGAATGAAGCGTAATTTTATTGTTAAATAAAGCTTGCTCAATCTCATCCATATCACCAAAGACCATACCGTCACCGATTTGACCTTCTTTTTGCGAAGTCATGTAATAAAGACCTAGAATAATATCCTGTGACGGAACAATAATAGGCTTACCATTGGAAGGGTTCAAAATATTGTTTGTTGACATCATCAACACACGAGCTTCTAGCTGGGCTTCGAGACTCAGCGGAACATGGACAGCCATTTGGTCACCGTCAAAGTCAGCATTAAAAGCCGCACAAACAAGAGGATGAAGCTGAATGGCTTTTCCTTCGATTAGCACAGGTTCAAACGCTTGAATACCAAGCCTATGAAGCGTTGGCGCACGGTTAAGCAAAATTGGATGTTCCCGAATAACATGGTCCAAAACGTCCCATACATCACGGTGTTCTTTTTCAACAAGTTTTTTCGCTTGTTTAATCGTTGTCGCAATACCAAGACGGTCAAGGCGAGCATAAATAAACGGCTTAAACAGCTCTAGTGCCATTTTCTTAGGCAGCCCGCATTGATGAAGCATCAATTCAGGACCCACAACGATCACAGAACGACCAGAATAATCAACCCGCTTACCCAGTAAGTTTTGACGGAAGCGGCCTTGCTTACCTTTAAGCATATCAGACAGTGATTTAAGAGGACGTTTATTTGCCCCTGTAATCACCCGTCCACGCCGTCCATTATCAAACAGAGCATCAACAGATTCTTGAAGCATTCTTTTTTCATTACGCACAATAATATCAGGCGCACGCAGCTCAATCAGTCTTTTAAGACGGTTATTACGGTTAATAACGCGCCGGTAAAGATCATTTAGATCAGAAGTCGCAAAGCGTCCTCCATCAAGAGGCACAAGCGGGCGAAGTTCAGGCGGAATAACAGGAACAACGTCAAGGATCATCCATTCAGGTTTATTGTCAGATTCCATAAATCCTTCAATAATTTTAAGACGCTTAACAATTTTCTTAGGCTTTAATTCCGATTTTGTTTCCGCAAGCTCAATGCGAAGCTCGTCTCTAATCTCTTCAAGATCAAGAGCCTGAAGAAGCGTTTTAATCGCTTCCGCCCCAATTTGAGCCGTAAAGCTATCATCACCAAAATCTTCTTGAGCCGTAATATATTCATCTTCTGTAAGAAGTGATTTCATTTTAAGCGATGTAAGCCCTGGCTCAACAACGATATATTGCTCGAAATAAAGCACACGCTCTAAATCTTTAAGTGTCATATCAAGTAAAAGCCCGATACGGCTTGGCAGGGATTTTAAAAACCAAATATGCGCAACAGGCGCTGCAAGGTCAATATGACCCATACGGTCACGGCGCACTTTGCTTAATGTCACCTCAACGCCGCATTTTTCACAAATAATGCCGCGATATTTCATTCGCTTATATTTACCACAAAGACATTCATAGTCTTTCATTGGTCCAAAAATACGAGCGCAAAATAAGCCGTCTTTTTCAGGCTTAAATGTACGGTAATTTATGGTTTCCGGTTTCTTGATCTCACCATGTGACCAAGAGCGAATTTTTTTTGGACTAGACAGCGTAATTTTAATTCTATCAAAAACATCGGTTTTAACTCCAACATTTTGGAAATTTGAAATTTCTTGGGCCATTGCCTCTTATCTCCTAATTCGGTCTTCGTTATTTATGAGTATTAAGAAGTTCAACATTCAAACAAAGAGACTTCATCTCTTTGACAAGAACGTTAAATGATTCTGGAATGCCAGCTTCAAATGCTGTGTTACCGCGCACAATAGATTCGTAAACCTTCGTGCGTCCATTAACATCATCTGATTTAACCGTAAGCATTTCTTGCAGCGTATATGCCGCGCCATAAGCTTGCAATGCCCAAACCTCCATTTCCCCAAAACGCTGTCCACCGAACTGCGCTTTACCGCCAAGAGGCTGCTGGGTTACAAGAGAGTATGGACCGATTGAACGGGCATGAATTTTATTATCAACAAGATGATGAAGTTTCAGCATGTAAATATATCCAACCGTTACTTTACGGTCAAATTTAACCCCTGTACGTCCATCATATAAATCAACTTGACCAGAACCATCTAACCCAGCTTCTTCTAACATGTCAACAATATCAGGCTCATGCGCTCCATCAAATACAGGCGTTGCCATCGGCACACCATTACGAAGATGACCCGCAAGTGCAATAAGATCTTCATCATTTAAATCTGCAATTTCATTCTTATATTGCTCATCACCATAAATCACTTTGAGTTTAGAGCGAAGCGTTTCCGCTTTATCTGCACTATCCTGTCCATATTTATCAAGCATCGCACTAATCTGCACGCCAAGCCCCCGTGATGCCCAACCAAGATGGGTTTCAAGAATCTGACCAACATTCATCCGTGACGGCACCCCAAGAGGATTCAGGCAAAGATCAACAGGCGTTCCATCTTCGAGGTAAGGCATATCTTCTTCTGGAAGAATGCGGGAAATAACCCCTTTATTACCATGACGGCCCGCCATTTTATCACCAGGTTGAAGCTTACGTTTAACCGCAACAAAAACTTTAACCATTTTAAGAACGCCCGGAAGAAGTTCATCGCCGCGCTGTAGTTTTTCAATTTTTTGTTCAAAACGACTACGAAGAGCATCACGTGCGCTTTCAAACTGTTTATGAAGAGCATCAATTTCTTCCATGATTTTCTCATCTTTAACAGCAATCTGCCACCAAAGACCTTTTGGAATATCAAGAAGCATTTCATTCGTAACCACGTCCCCTTTAGTCACTTCTTTTGGACCAGAAGTTATGGTCTGTCCTGCTAGAAGTGGCTGCAAACGCACATAAATTGAACGATCAATAATCACTTGTTCATCTTCACGGTCACGAGAAAGACGCTCGATCTCTTCACGTTCAATCGAAATCGCACGCTCATCTTTATCAATTCCATGACGATTGAATACACGAACCTCAACAACAGTCCCCGCAACTCCCGGAGGAAGGCGCATAGAGCTGTCTCTTACATCAGATGCTTTTTCACCAAAAATTGCCCGAAGAAGTTTTTCTTCTGGCGTCATCGGACTTTCACCCTTTGGTGTAATTTTACCGACCAAAATATCCCCTGGGTGAACTTCTGCACCAAGATGGACAATCCCAGCCTCATCAAGGTTACGAAGACCTTCCTCGCCCACATTAGGAATATCACGGGTAATATCTTCAGGACCAAGCTTTGTATCACGTGCCATCACTTCAAATTCATCAATATGAACCGAGGTAAAGACATCATCTTTTACAATACGTTCTGAAATAAGAATTGAATCCTCAAAATTGTAACCATTCCATGGCATAAATGCCACCAGAACATTACGCCCAAGAGCAAGGTCACCCATATCAGTTGCAGGCCCGTCAGCAAGAACATCCTGCGCCCTTACCACATCCCCAACCTTAACAATTGGCGTTTGGTTAACACAAGTATCTTGGTTCGAACGCTGGAATTTACGAAGCGTATAAATATCAACCGCAGATTCGCCAGCTTCAACAGGATCAGTAACCCGAATAACAACACGAGTTGCATCAATTTGATCCACAACGCCGCCCCGTTCAGCCACAACAGATGCCCCAGAATCGCGCGCTACAACACGTTCCATGCCTGTTCCGACAAAAGGCGATTCAGATTTAAGCAAAGGTACAGCTTGACGCTGCATGTTTGACCCCATCAAAGCTCGGTTCGCATCATCATTTTCTAAAAACGGAATAAGAGCTGCGGCAACAGAAACCACCTGTTTCGGTGAGACATCCATAAGGTCAATATCACTATGTCCAGCTTGAATATGATCGCCCCCTAGACGGCAATCCACTTTTTCATCGGCAAATGTATCAGCAGATGCAAGAGGCGAGTTCGCCTGAGCAATCGTATATTTTTCTTCTTCCATTGCAGAAAGATAGATGACATCTTCCGTAATTTTGCCTTTTATAACTTTTCTGTAAGGTGCTTCAATGAAACCATATTTATTAATTTTTGCAAAAGTCGCAAGAGAGTTAATCAGACCAATATTTGGTCCTTCCGGCGTTTCAATCGGACACATACGTCCATAATGAGTTGTATGAACGTCACGCACTTCAAAACCAGCTCTCTCTCGCGTAAGACCGCCCGGCCCAAGCGCAGAAAGACGGCGTTTATGCGTAATTTCAGACAGCGGATTGGTTTGATCCATAAACTGTGAAAGCTGTGATGAGCCAAAAAACTCACGAACCGCTGCAACAGCAGGCTTCGCATTAACAAGATCATGTGGCATAACCGTATCCACATCAACAGAAGACATCCGCTCCCGAATAGCGCGTTCCATACGAAGAAGCCCAATGCGGTATTGATTTTCCATCAATTCCCCAACAGAACGAACCCGTCTGTTACCCAAATGGTCAATATCATCCACATTGCCCTTACCATCTTTAAGGTCAAGAAGCGTATGAAGAACAGCAAGAATATCATCTTTACGGAGCACCCGAATTTCGTCTGAACAATCAAGGTCCATACGCATATTCATTTTCACACGTCCCACAGCAGAAAGATCATAACGTCCTGCATCAAAGAACAGACCTTCAAATAAAGCTTCTGCTGTTTCTTTGGTCGGCGGCTCACCTGGGCGCATAACACGGTAAATTTCTGCAAGTGCAGAATCCTTACATTCGCATTTATCAGCCATCAGAGTACTACGAAGATGCGCACCAACCGTTAGATGGTCAATCGCAAGAGTTTCGATTTTCTTATATCCGGCATCTGCAAAAGCTTCTAAATGCTCAGCGGTAATTTCCGTACCCGCTTCGATATAAATTTCACCTGTCTTACCATTAACAAGGTCTTCACCCGCAAAACGTCCGATAAGCTCTTCTTCAGGAAGAAGAAGATTTTTAAGACCTTCTTTTTCAAGTTTCTTAGCAAGGCGGGGCGTAATTTTCTTGCCCGCCTGCACAACAACTTCACCATTAGACGCATCGACAAGATCAAAAAGAGCTTTCGTCGCACGGTACTGTTCAAACACATAAGGAACAGACCAGCCGCCTTTTACTTTTTTATAAGAAACTTTATCATAATAAGTATCCAGAATTTCTTCTGACTTCATCCCCAGCGCGTAAAGCAGCGTGGTCGATGGCATTTTACGGCGCCTGTCAAAACGCACATGACAAATATCTTTAGCGTCAAATTCAAAATCAAGCCATGATCCACGGTACGGAATAATACGTGCCGCAAAGAGGAACTTACCCGACGCATGGGTCTTGCCTTTATCATGATCAAAAAACACACCAGGGGATCTGTGCATTTGAGAAACAATAACCCGCTCTGTCCCATTTACAACAAAAGTCCCACGGTCGGTCATTAAAGGAAGATCGCCCATATAAACGTCTTGCTCTTTAATGCCAAGAACAGATTTTACTTCCGTTTCTTCATCAATATCAAAAACGATTAGGCGTAAAGTTACCCGAAGCGGCGCAGCATAGGTCATATCACGCTGCTGGCATTCCTCCACATCATATTTCGGCTCTTCTAATTCATAAGATACATATTCTAACGTCGCTGTATCACTAAAATCTGAAATTGGAAATACTGATTTAAATACGCCTTCTAAGCCACCATCAATACGGTCTTTAGAAGAGATGCCCGTTTGCAAAAAATTATCATAAGAGCTTTTTTGTACCCTGATAAGATTCGGCATTTCTACCGCTTCTTGAATACGTCCAAAATTTTTACGAACTTTTTTACGGCTAGAGTAGGAAGTCGCCATGCTTAATCCTTGCCAAACTATCTTTGATCAACAAACCGTTTTATCCACAAAACCAGCCCCATAAAACCATGGAAAGCCCTGCAAACCCAACGATATTTAATTTTCTTTTTATAACGCAATAAACCGCATCAGATATAATCTGAAAACGGCTGTATAAATGACCTATATCATAATTGATTTCAAATGCAATGAAATATCTTTTTTCAATATCGTCAATTCTTACTTTAAAACGTTAAAACCATCATTTTTTCCAAAAAACCCTGCCTATTACAGCAAAGACCTATTCTGGAAAATGGTGAAGGATTTTACGCCCTCACCATTAATCTTATCAGAACTACTTAAGTTCTACAGAAGCACCAACAGCTTCAAGCTTTGCTTTGATTTCTTCAGCTTCAGCTTTAGGAGCCGCTTCTTTAACAGTCTTAGGAGCGCCCTCAACAAGATCTTTAGCTTCTTTAAGCCCAAGACCTGTAATCGCACGAACTTCTTTAATCACGTTGATTTTCTTCTCACCGAAAGAGACAAGAACAACATCAAAGTCAGTTTTTGCTTCCGCAGCAGGAGCCGCATCACCAGCAACAGCCGCAGCCGCTACAGGAGCCGCAGCAGAAACGCCCCAATGCTCTTCAAGAAGTTTTGAAAGCTCCGCAGCTTCTAAAACAGTTAATGTAGATAATTCTTCAACAATCTTATTAAGATCAGCCATTGTATTTTCCTTATACAAATAATATTTATTAATTCAAAATTTTAAATAGTAACGATTTTCTAGCCTGTAGCACCATAAGCACCAAATACTCGAGCCAATTGTCCCGCAGGTGCGGCTGCAATAGCAGCAACCTTTGTTGCAGGAGCTTGAAGAAGCCCGACCAATTTACCACGAAGTTCATCAAGTGATGGCAGCTTAGCAAGTGCTTCCACGCCCGTGATATCAAGAGCAATTTCTCCCATAACGCCGCCAAGAACTTCGATTTTATCGTTATCCTTCGCAAAATTAACAAGAACCTTAGCCGCCGCAACAGGATCTGAGGAATACCCCAGAGCCGTAGGGCCAGTTAGATACTCACCAACAGACTCTATGTCAGAACCACCCAAGGCAATCTTGGCTAGTCTATTTTTAGCTACTTTAAGAGAGGCACCCGCTTCACGCATATTCGTGCGCAATACAGTCATATCAGCAACAGTAAGACCATGGTTGCGAACAACAACCACAGAAGCACTATCATCAAAGATTGACTTTAATGCGGATACCATTTCTTTTTTTTGAGCTCTATCCATATTCGTCTCCGATTATAAATTTAAGATATAAAGCTCTAAAATAAGAACCCTTATATCTCTTCTTAAAAGATATACCTCACGTGAAATATATCGCTCATGCCTGTCGTTCTATTTCAAGAACCTGAAACTATGATTTATCATCACAGATCCCTCTAGGTAGGATATTTAAATCACCCCATAATAAGATGACACCTACTGTTTTGGACAGACGAGAATAAGAAATAAATCCCTTATCCTCTTTCATCCGCCAGACATTAAGCGAGCGGAATTCTTTAAATGCTTCTAGACAAAACCTAAAAGCCCTCTTCTTGCTTATTTAAGAAATAACAGAAGATACATTAATTTTAAGCCCAGGCCCCATGGTCGAGCTCATAGCGATTGATTTTACATAAACGCCTTTCGCACCAGAAGGACGAGCCTTTTGAACCGCCTTAATCAGCGTCATAACATTCTCTTCAATATTTGCCTGAGAAAATGAAATCTTGCCAACGCCGCAATGAATAATTCCAGTTTTTTCAACTCTATATTCAACCTGCCCACCCTTAGCCGCCTCAACAGCCGCTGCAACGTCCATTGTTACCGTACCAAGCTTTGGATTTGGCATAAGTCCTTTTGGACCTAAAACCTTACCCAAACGCCCCACAACAGCCATCATATCTGGCGTTGCGATAACACGGTCAAAATCGAACATACCGCCCTGAATTTTTTCCATAAGATCTTCTGCGCCAACAATATCTGCGCCCGCCTTAGTCGCAGCCTCCGCCTTATCACCGCGCGCAAATACAGCAACCCGCACTGCTTTACCGGTGCCATTAGGCAAAGATATAACGCCGCGAACCATTTGGTCAGCATGACGAGGATCAACGCCAAGATTCATAGTAACCTCAACCGTTTCATCAAATTTAACTTTTGAACGCTCCCTAAGGATTTTAACAGCGCCTGCAACAGAATAAAGAGTTTCTTTATTAAGACCCTCATTCATTGCTTTAATACGTTTTGCAACTTTAGCCATTTCATTAACCCTTAAGTTCGATGCCCATAGAACGGGCAGTACCAGCGATGATGTTGATTGCAGAGTCAATATCATTTGCATTCAAATCAGTCATTTTTAATTCAGCAATTTCTTGTAATTGAGCACGAGAAATTGATGTGATAATATCACGCCCAGGCTCTTTAGAAGCCTTTTTAAGCTTCACAGCCTTCATGATAAGATAAGATGCTGGTGGAGTTTTAATTGTAAATGTAAAGCTTCTATCCGCATAAACTGTAATTTTTGTCGGAATCGGAGTAGATTTTTCCATATCCTGAGTTTGAGCATTAAAGGCTTTACAAAATTCCATAATATTTACGCCGCGCTGACCCAGAGCAGGTCCAATAGGAGGCGAAGGATTCGCAACGCCCGCAGGCACTTGCAAATTAATGTAACCGCTAATTTTTTTTGCCATGTTATGACCCTAATTAATTAACTTAGCTGAAAATTCAGCACTAAAGCCAAGAAGAAACCCTCCTAGCCACTAAGGGAGCGTGGTACATACAGCCCTGACGAGCTTCCCACGCATTTCACTCTTGATTTAACCCTTTAAACTTTACATAAAAAGCAGCCTCACCAAAAGCAATGACCGCTCAATAAAATCAAGCGACTCATTGATCGGGCTTATAACAGCCCTTTATTTAAAATGCTAGTTTTTTTCTACCTGATTATATTCAAGCTCAACAGGCGTTGCCCGCCCAAAGATTGAAACAGAAACTTTCAAGCGTTCTTTCTCTAAATCCGTCTCCTCCACAATACCAACAAATGAAGAAAATGGCCCATCGATAACCTTAACTTCTTCACCAATTTCATAGACGATAGAAGATTTAGGACGCTCAATACCTTCCGCAACTTGCTGCAAGATAACATCAACTTCTTTTTGCGATACAGGGAACGGCTTGCCGCCCTGCCCTAAAAATCCGCTAACCTTGGTCATATCTTTAATCAGATGGTACGTACCATCGGTCATAATCATCTTAACCAAAATATATCCTGGAAAGAATTTGCGTTCAGATGTTTTTTTCTTGCCCTTAACGACAGAAATAACTTCTTCAACAGGCACAATCACATCTTCGATCAGACTTTCAAGCTCTTCTTTAACCGCACCATCCTGAATAGCCTGCGCTACTTTTTTTTCATGACCTGAATGAGCCTGAACAATATACCATCTTGCACGTGCCATAGCCTAGCTTCCAATCTTTAAAATCTGTTCAATGATAAAGGCAAGACCTTTATCAACGAACAAAAAGAAAATTGACATAATAGCAGCCATGATACAGACCATAACAGTCGTAACAGTTGCTTCTTTTCTTGTAGGCCAAGTGACCTTAGACATTTCATTGCGAATCTGACGAACAAATTCTGCAGGATTGGTTTTCGCCATAGCCTTATTTTCCATTATTTAACATGAATAAAGATAGATACAATAAGCCGATCAAAATATCCACATTTTATTTAAAAACCATTTGCTCTTAAAAAACTTCAAGAAAATGGCAGGAGTGGAGAGACTCGAACTCACGACACCCGGTTTTGGAGACCGGTGCTCTACCAACTGAGCTACACTCCTTCATAAACTGTGCATTTTATATATAGACGACTTACATAAATTACAATGCCTAAAATACATTAACTTTAAAAAAAATAGCAGGTTTTTAAAGACTCTAAAACCTGCCATTCTTAATTTATAAATTCAAATTAATCGGTGATTTTTGAGACAACGCCCGCACCAACAGTGCGTCCGCCTTCACGGATTGCAAAACGCAGACCCTGATCCATAGCGATAGGAGCAATCAGCTCAACATCAACATGAACATTATCACCAGGCATAACCATCTCTGTACCTTCTTTAAGCGTTACAATACCCGTTACATCCGTTGTACGGAAGTAGAACTGGGGACGGTAATTTGTAAAGAATGGCGTATGACGGCCGCCTTCATCTTTGGAAAGAATATAAGCTTCGCCTTCAAAGCTTTTATGCGGGTTAATTGTTCCAACATGAGCAAGAACCTGACCACGCTCAACATCTTCACGAGCAACGCCGCGAATAAGAGCGCCAATATTATCACCAGCCTCACCAGTATCAAGAAGCTTACGGAACATTTCAACGCCCGTAACAGTTGTTTTTACAGTATCTTTGATACCGACGATCTCAACTTCTTCACCGACTTTAATAATGCCTCGCTCAACACGTCCCGTAACAACAGTACCACGCCCTGAAATGGAGAATACATCCTCGATAGGCATAAGGAATGCACCATCAACAGCACGTTCTGGCTGTGGAATATATTCATCAACAGCAGCCATCAATTTCAAAATTGATTCTTTACCGATATTATCATCACGCCCTTCAAGAGCGGCAAGAGCTGAACCTGCTACAATCGGAATATCATCACCAGGGAAATCATATTCAGATAGAAGTTCACGAATTTCCATTTCAACAAGTTCAAGCAATTCTTCATCATCAACTTGATCAACTTTATTCAAATAAACCACAAGCGCAGGAACGCCAACTTGACGTGCAAGCAGGATATGTTCACGGGTTTGTGGCATAGGACCGTCCGCTGCATTAACAACAAGGATAGCACCGTCCATTTGAGCCGCACCTGTAATCATGTTTTTTACATAATCAGCATGACCTGGACAGTCAACATGCGCATAGTGACGTGCTTCTGTTTCATATTCAACATGGGATGTTGAAATAGTAATGCCCCGCTCACGCTCTTCAGGAGCTTTATCGATGTTAGCGAAATCAACGAATTCGCCGCCGCCGCTTTCTGCGAGTACTTTAGTGATTGCCGCAGTAAGAGTTGTCTTACCATGGTCAACGTGACCGATTGTACCGACGTTACAATGCGGCTTATTACGTTCAAACTTTTCTTTAGCCATTTTAGCCCACCTAATCAAAAATAACGCCGCTCCTAAAAATTAAGAAGCTGCGTCTATTAAAATCATAACCAGCGAATATTCAAAAATAAATATTCACCGCATTTAAAAATTGGAGCGGACGGAGAGAATCGAACTCTCGTATTCAGCTTGGAAGGCTGCTGCATTACCATTATGCTACGCCCGCATATCTTATCCCCATAAACCTAGTTAAAGGGAGATAAAATGGTGGAGGGGACAGGATTCGAACCTGTGTACGCTACGCGGCCAGATTTACAGTCTGGTGCCTTTAACCACTCGGCCACCCCTCCACGGGGTACCTGCAAATCAGCTGGATAATTTGGTTAGATTACCCACCCTTAGCTAAAGGTCATGCACTGCTTTGCCTGTGTGCTGCAATATCGTCATATTTTTAACGAAGTCAACGGTTTTTTACAATAAAATCTAAGTTTTTTCAAAAACCGCTTAATACTGCCCTAAAAAAATAAACCAGATATTAAATATTGCTCTCTAGGGCGAGGTGAATTATAGCTGATCGTTATGAAAGATATAAAGCGTAACGCCAAAGGCAAGAAAAACCCGAAAAATAAATCAGGAAATTCTCGCTCTTATAATAAAACACAAAAGAACTCTCACAATAATCGCAGCGGCAAAGCTCCTGCGAGAGACCCTGCAAGAGATTTTGCGAGAACTTCTAGTGCTTCAAAACCAGACACAACGCCCCAACCTAAAGCATCTGGTACAGAATATTGGCTTTATGGAAAGCATGCTGTGCTTGCCGCTCTGCAAAATAAGAAACGCCACATTAAACGTCTTGTCATTAATCAAAAGAACACAGAGCAATATTCAAAAGATTTAAACGATACCCATAATAGGATAAGAGAGATCACACCTGAAATTGTAAGGGGTGATTTTTTTGAAAAAATATTACCCTCAGATGCTGTCCATCAAGGAATCGCTCTTTCCACTTCTCCTCTTCACTCTGCCAATATTAAAGATGTTTGCGCATTAAAGCAGAGCAATAAAGAAGAGAAAAACTTGGTTTTAATGCTCGATCAAGTAACAGACCCTCATAATGTTGGCGCTATCATTCGTTCTGCCGCCGCTTTTGGGGCAAAGGCTATTATTACGGCACACAGGCATGCGCCGCCGGAATCCGCTGTGCTGGCAAAATCTGCTTCCGGCGCACTCGAAGCCATCTCATGGATTCAAGTGACGAACCTTAGCCGAGCCCTTGATGAGCTTGCAGATATGGGTTATTGGCGGCTTGGGCTGGACGGGCATGCGGATCAAATGATTGGTGATAATGATTTCGGCAATAATATCGTTCTTATTTTAGGAGCAGAAGGAAAAGGGCTGCGCAAAGGCACGAAAGCTCATATAGATGCGCTGATTAAGTTGCCTATTAAACGGACAGTGGAAAGCCTAAATGTCTCCAACGCTGCGGCGGTTGCGCTTTATGAATTAGCTAAATAAAGCCTTATAATCTCTTGAAAAAAAAGCCTTTTTACGGGAATCTAATCTAAATTTAAAAAAAGCAAAAAAACCTCTTGCAATTAGGACTGTTTCACCGTAATTTGCGCTCACCTTAAAGATGATATACTATAAAAATAGCCCTTGGCTAATATAATATGATCGCCGCAATAGCTCAGTTGGTAGAGCAACTGATTTGTAATCAGTAGGTCCCGGGTTCGACTCCTGGTTGCGGCACCATTCTCGCCTCTTTATCCCCCTGAATATTTTAAGCGGCTAGTTCGATCCATTCACGCGCTTTACGCTGTGCTTCTGCTATTTCTTGATATGACATGTCTTCTGCCACTTCAGCTCTGTCTGCTTCTGCAAAATCATTGCCGTTTTTCACCGCAAGATTAAACCATTTATGAGCCTCTATATAATCTTGCGCAACGCCCCGACCAATTGAATAACTAAGCCCTAGATCATAATATGCATCTGCATCACCCGATAGCGCTTCTTCCAATTTTAGCTCGATGTATGTTTTATCTAATTGTCCCATTACTGTTCTCCGTTACTATATTTTTTTAAAAATTTAATGTTTTTTAAAAAATAATTATCTATTGATTACAGACTGCACATTAATGATAAATTTTTAGTTAAAAAGATAAAGAATAAAAAAAACGAGCCTAAAAAGACCCGTTTTCTTTTATTTTTTATCTCACCAAAATGACCTATAGTTAGAAACTATAATTCATTTTACTACCCTATTATTTTGGCATAAGATCTTTTACTTTATCTTCCGCATCCTTTTTTGCTTTCTCAGCTTCTTTTTTTGCTATATCAGCAGCCTTAGCAGCTTCTTTCTTTGCAGCTTCCACAATTTTTTCAGCTTCTTTTGTAGCTGCATCAGCAGCATCAGCCGCTTTGTCTCCTTTTACCGCTGTATCAGCAGCAGGAGCAGGAGCAGCTGTTTTTTCTTCACCGCAAGCCGCAAGACCCATTATTAGCCCTACGCAAATACTAACTTTTAATCCATGTTTTAAATTAATCATTTTTTTTCTTTCCCTAGCCCTCAGGCAGTATAAATATTAGAGGTAATTTAACTATAACCATAGCTAAAATAGGTATAATTCTCAAATAAGGCAAGATCAAGTCATAAATTTCCAGGGCAAAATCATTAATTGTTAACATTTTAGTAATTTTTCTCTAAAACTGTTGTCCATTGCGGCTTTTAGGCGTT